>JAPPAB010000057.1 GCA_026705765.1 Gemmatimonadota bacterium | reverse complement strand
ATCTGCACTGGGATTGAACGCCGGCCATTTCGCCGTGGTCAGAGGTATAGACGATGATAGTGTTCTGGTCGAGGCCGAGGTCGTAGAGTGTGTCGAATACTTTACCGATGCACGCATCCATCTGGCTGATGTTGCCGTAGTATCCTGCGAGTGCGCGGCCGAGTTCCCGGTCTGTTTGCGCGTACCACCCCCGCTGTTTGGCGCGAATGAGGTGGCCTTCAAAGCCGGTTTCCAGCGCGCTGTCGCTGCGTTGGGGCAGGGTGAGGGTTTCGGGATTGTAGAGGTCGAAGTATTGTTGCATTGGGACGAGTGGTGTGTGCGGCATGAAGTAGGATGACCAGAGGATAAAGGGTTTGTCGGGATCCCTTTTTTCGCGTAGATACCGCACGGTTTCGTCGGCGTAATACGTGTCTTGAAAATAGCGCGCGGATAATTTGGATGGTCGTCCCGATGTGCCCCCTCCGCCGCCCTGGTCTCGCTGTAGTTCCCGCCGTTCTTCATCTGTGAGTGTTTTTCTGAAGTCTCCCATTTCCAGGCGGTAATCAAATCCGTGTTTTTGCGTTTCATCCACAAAGTGCATTTTGCCTATTGCACCGGTTTGATAGCCGTGTTCGGCAAAGTGATGGGCAATGGTGCGCGTGTTGGGGGATAGTGCGTCTTGTAAAATGCGCGCGCCGTGTGTGTGGGGATATTGCGCGGTGATGATTGAGCCGCGTGCAGGCACACAGACGGGAGACTGGCAGTAGGCTCTGTTAAAGCGGATGCCAGATGCGGCAATGCGGTCGATATTCGGGGTTTGTGCTTCTGCGTGACCATAACAACCCGATGCAGCGGTCTGGTGCTGGTCGGAGCAGAAGAAGAGGATGTTGGGACGGTGGTTGGTCATTGTATCAACTCTGCTTTCAGCCGCTCAATATGCGCTGAGACGCCCGGGTTGTCGATGATGTTGTTGTTTTCAAGCGGGTCGGTGTCCAGGTCAAAGAGCATGGGGGTGTCGTCAAATCCTTCGATGTATTTGTAGCGGCCGTCATAGGCCATGCGCCAGTTGCCCAGACCGGATAGGACGATGTCTCGATGCGTGCTGGTCTTGCCTTCGAGGAGGTTGCGGAGGGATCGGCTGTCCATGTCGTCGGGGATGCCCAGACCCGCGTAGTCGAGGAAGGTGGCGGTGAGGTCCAGGTTGGTCGTTGGCAGGTCATGGGTTATGCTCTGTTGTACACCGGGTCCCGATATAATGAGGGGCACGCTGGCCGAGGGGTGCAGGGGTTTGCCCTTGCCCCAGGAGTTGTGGTCGCCGAGCATTTCACCGTGATCCGAGGAAAAGACGATAAGGGTATTGTCCAATTCGCCCCGTTCTTCGAGCAGGTCCAGGTAGAGACCGACCTGATGGTCGATGTTTTCGACCATGGCAGAGTAGTTTCGGCGCGCTTCGAGGAGTTCATCGGGCGTGAGCTGGTCGTTGCGGTTCGGCTGTGGGAAAGCGACGTTTTCGTAGAGTTTAGCCATGCTTTCCGTGATGTCCAGGGGCAGGTGGGGCCCGTTGAAATTGACCTGTATGAACCAGGGGTTGTCCCCGGGGACAGATTGGATGAGGTCCCGGCCATTTTGCCCGATCCAGTTGTCGCAATAGGCGTCATCGGGCAGTGGCGTGGCAAAGGTACTGCGCTGGCCTTTGCGGTTGGCAAAGTCGTTGAGGTGCATCTGGCGCAGGCCGCGTTCTTCGAGGAATTGCAAATAGGGTCCTTGCGGTTTTTCGCGTCCGCTATTGGCGCCGTCTATTTTGCCTTCGTTGTTGATGCCGTCCGAGAATCCCCATTCGTTCAAATGGCGTTTGCCGTCCAGCCCCCAGGCTGGCAGGTTGGATGTGCAGGTGCCTTTGTTGAGGTCGAATTTGCCACATCCCAGTGTGTGGTACCCGCTGTCGCGGAGCATGCTGTAAACAGTGGCCCGGTCTATGGGATAGTCGTCGCTATTTCCTTTGACGGGACAGTTGTCGTATTCTGTGCCGGCTGCAACACAGGCGCGACTGGGCGCGCATACAGGTGCGGGGCAGACGGTTTTGGAGAATGTCGCCCCGTTTTTTTGCAGGCGGTCCAGGTTGGGCGTGCGTACGGCAATGTCGGGATTGCTGCCGATCCAATCAAAGCGAAGTTGGTCGGGAAAAAAGAAGAGGATGTTGGGGCGGTTAGATAGGTTTGGCATATAAAACTCCGAAAAAAGAAAGAGGTGAGCGTTTTACTTCACTCTTACGTCACTGAGATTTCCGCCGTGATAGCGTCCGTTGCCGCCAATGCGATTGGCTGCGCAGCGCACGTCTCGGAACAGGCTCTGACGTTTGGGCGGCATGGAGGCGAGCAGGTCCGGGTGTGGATGCCAGTTGCTCCATTTGGCGCCGATGGTGTTGTAGAGGTTAAAGATGGCGACGCGGTCGGTTGTTTCATCTGTCCAGGGCGTGGCGCTGTGGGTGATGGCTTCGGTGAAAATGAGTAGTGAGCCAGCCGGACATTCATAGGTGTCCCAGATGGGTGAGTTTGGGTCGCGAATGGATTCTGGCGCGGCATAAACTGCTTTGTGGCTGCCGCTGACGACGAGTGTTCCGCCTTTGCCTTTTTGTACGGGGGCGAGTTCCCAGACCACGCGGGTTAGACCGCTATACGCTTTGCCGGGGATGCACTGATAGTGGTGCGAGTCGATTGCAAAGCGAAACAGGCCGTTGCCATTGTGCGGGCTAAATTTACCGACTTCGCCAGTGCGCGTTGAGCGGAATCGGATGCCGGATGCCTCCATGCGAAAGCCATAGCCATCGGGGCTGGCGAGATGGGGATGTGCGACAAATTCGTTCATAAAGCCGACGACTATGGGGTGGTCGGCGAGTTTTTGCAAGGGACCTGATAGGTAGGATTGTTCGTGTTCGGGCAGCGATTGCGGGTCGTGTTTGACCTGTAGCGCATGTTCGCGCATGTCGCGTATGTCGTCATCGGATAGGACGCCCGGGAAAAGCAACCAGCCGCGCGCATCAAAGAGGTATTTTTCCCCTTGTGTGGGCGCGATGACGGCTTCACCATCGGCGTTGGTTTGCGTGAGGTCTTCTGGTTCGACGGTCATGTTGACGCCGAGGTTTTTATCGACGATGAATGGTGAGTTGTTGGACATTGGTTGCTCCTGTTCGTTATGGAAGGTACTGTGCCTGTGCGTTTTTGGTTGGGTCAAAGCTCGGATTGTACGCCCAGGATGTGCCATTGGCTTGCATTGCTTCGTGGATGAGTTGTCTGCGATACAGGCTGTCTAAATTGGCTGCGGCTATGGCGTCGAAGTCATAGTCGTCGAGGATGCGCGTGCGAAGATAGGTTTCGATTTCCGCATGGTCTGGTTGTCCGCTGAGATTATTCCATTCGCCCGGGTCAGCGCCGAGGTCAAATAGTTGCGGCTCGTGTCCGTGGATATAATTGTATTTGTAATTGTTTTTGCGAATCATGACGCAGGGGGTGCCGACTGCTTCGTGGGCTTCGACAATAATTTCCCGGTTTTCTGTTTCCGCGCCTTCAATGAGGGGCATCAGGCTGGTGCCATCGCAGGGGTAGTGGTCTTCCAATCCCGCTATGTCGCATAAGGTGGGCAACAGGTCAATGAGCGAGACGGGCTGGTCGATTGTGCTGCCGGCTTTGTAATGGTCTGGAAAGCGGATAAAGAAGGGTACGCGGCTGGACCAGTCGTAGAAGGTTCGTTTTTGGACCATTTCTTTTTCGCAAAGCATGTCGCCGTGGTCCGAAAAGAAGATGACGATGGTGTTGTCGTCCAGGCCATTTTCTTTTAGTGAGGCGAGGAGTTCTCCAACTTTGTCGTCCATGTATGTGACGAGTCCGTAATAGGCTCGGCGGAGTTTGTAGAGGGCGTCGGGGTCGCGCAGGTCGTGTTTGCGCGTGCCGTGATAGGCGTTGAGCCAGTTGTCCATCATGGAGTATGTGTCGTCCAGGTTGTCTGGCAAGGTGGGGATTTCGATGTCTGCGTTTTCGTACATGTCCCAATAGGATTGGGGCGGCCAAAAGGGTTCGTGGGGGTGGTGATAAGACGCGCACAGGAGAAAGGGTTTGGGATTTTTCTGTGCGCCGACGGCGTGGAGGTATTCCAGTGATCGGAAGTGCGTTTCTTCGTCGTAGCTGAGAGGACCGTGCCAGGTGTCGATTCGGAGCTTGTGTCCGTCGTAATTGGCGGCGTTATACCTGCCTCGCTGTTCCATGATGGCCTGGTAATTTTCTCCTTTGGTTTCTTTGATGTGTATCCATTCGGGTTTGACCCACCGGAAATCTTCCGGGTAGATGTCTGTGGTGAGGCGGCGTCTGAAGCCGTGGAGTTGATCGGCACCTATGAAGTGCATTTTGCCAGATAGGACGGTGTCATATCCGGCGCGGGTGAGGTGGTGGGCAAATGTGGGGATGTCCGAGCGGAGTTCAGCACCGTTGTCATACGCCCCAATTTTTGCGGCGTTGTTTCCCGTCATGAAGCAGGCGCGTGCAGGTGAACAGAGCGGAAAGGGGGTATAGGCCGCGTCAAAGCGTATGCCGTTTTCTGCCAACGCGTTTAGCGCAGGGGTTTGGACGACGGGATGGCCATAAGCGCCCGTGAGAAATGGCGTCATCTGGTCTGAGATGATCATGAGTATGTTGGGGTGAGACATCTGTTTCCTCTTGGTCTGGTCCTTGCATTCTGACCTGGTTTTGGGCGGAGGGGGGTATCCTGCTTATCCTTTCATCCTGCTCATCCTGATCCTATTCCGTGGGCAAGACGTTGATGGTTTTGCCTTCTCGATAGGCAATGGCGTCTTCGATCATGCGGATGATGTCGTATTGCGGGTTAAAGCCGATCAGGTCGTGCGCTTTGGTCAGGTCGTATTCGTAATGTGTGGGCACGCCGTGTAAGATGGCTTCCTGGTAGGGGATGTTCAGGCGTTGGGATAAATACGGGATGGCTTCGGCCCAGGTGAAAGGACGCGGTCCCCCGAGTTGAATGGCGTGTCCAGCGGCTTGTGTTTTGTTTAAGGCACAGATGCAGCCGTGCGTAATGTCGCGTACGTCGGCGATGTGTTTTTTGTAGGAGCGGCCTTTCATGTCTTTGAGGAGGAGGAGGCGTTCTTCGCCGTGCCACAGTGCTTTGAGTTCGGGGAGATCTTTGAGTTTGCTCAGGTAAAATTGGCGGAAGTCGAGGATTTCACCTGCGCCAACGACGAGGCAAAAGCGCAAGATGGTGATGGGCAGTTGGTGGGCGCGCCAGTATCCGTAGCACATTTCTTCGCCGACGGATTTGGATAGGGCGTACCAACCGCTCGGTTCTCTGGGCATTGCGTCTTCCCGGATGGGTTTGTCCATGCCTTCAGGGGGATATTTGGCGTAGAGTGCGTCTGTGCTCGCAAAGATGAATTGTTTGATGTTGCGTTGTTGTGCGGCTTTGAGCATGTGGAAGGTGCCGCGCAGGTTGATTTCAAAGTAGTCGTTGTCTTTAAATGGACCGCCCCCCTGAAAGGCCGCGCCGAGGTGATAGATGATATCGACGCCGTCTGTGATTTTTTCCACGTCTTCGTATTCGGTGAGGCTGCCTTCGATGAGTTCGAGGTCGATGCCTTCAAATTTTTCTACGCGCGGGTCTTTGGGCCAGACAAGCCCACGGACCTGATGCCCCTGTTCAACGAGTTGCGCCGCCAGGTTGCCGCCTATGCGCCCTGTGATGCCTGTGATGAGTATTTTCATGGGGTCCTCCCTGGCTTTGGATTGATGGTTTTTTGTGATGTAACCCCCGTATGCACTGCCCTTAACAAATAATTCGCTATCTTGTGAAATGTCAATGGCATTTTCGCTTGCTTCATGCGTGTATATTCCTTTCCATACGCTTGTGATTGCGCTGATATACACAGGTGACAGTAATTTTTTGGAGGTTTATAATGGCTGTTATTTCCCGTGACGAACTGAGAGCACGCATTGGCAAGGTGCCGCGTGTGTCTCTGGGGCATTTGCCCACGCCGCTCGAGTTTTGCGAGCGATTGACTGAAGCGGTTGGTGGTCCCAAGATTTATATTAAACGCGATGATTGTACGGGTCTGGCATTTGGCGGCAATAAGACGCGGCAGTTGGAGTTTACGATTGCACAGGGTCTGGTTCGCGGTGCGGATGTGCTTGTTGGTGGGGCGGGGTCTCAGTCCAATCACAGTCGGCAGTTGGCGGCGGCAGCGGCAAAACTGGGGGTGGATTGTGCGCTGGTTCTGGTGAAGGATCACAAGAGCGGCAGTACGCAGGGCAATTTGCTGTTGGATAATTTATTGGGCGCGTACTTTGAACTGATCGATGTTGAAACGCAGGAGTTGTTGGACGATGCCAAGCAGGCATTGATAGAAAAATTTGAGCGCAAAGGGCGCAAGCCTTTTGTGGTGATGCAACCGGCCAATCGCCCGTTTGGCGCAATGGGTTATGCGCTGTGTATGGCCGAGATGATGGATCAGTTCGATGCGATAGGGGAAACGCCTACGACTGTTGTTTTGTGTTCCGGCAGTTGTACACAGCCGGGTTTGATTTTTGGGAAGACCGTTTTGGGTTTGGATATGCGGATTGTGGGTGTGAGGCCCATTTTGTGGTCTTATGATCTCAAAGACGCATTTTTGGTTATATTGAGAAAAATGGCGGAGATTTTGGATTTGGATGTCGCGTTTGATGAATCTATGATTGAAAATGTGGATCGGTATGTCGGTGAGGAGGGATATGGGTATTGTTCACCCGAGGGCAATGACGCGATACGGTTATTGGCGCGAACAGAGGGGATTTTGTTGGAGCCGATTTATACGGGTAAGACGCTGGCGGGTTTGATCGATATGGTGAACCGCGGCGAGATTGGCAAAGATGAGACGGTGGTGATGGTGCATACGGGAGGGACGCCCGCGTTATTTGCTTATACCGAGGAATTGTTGAGTTAATTACAGGAGCACACAATGTCTGCATTAACTCCGGAGCAAATCGAATTTTTTTTTCAGAATGGCTATATCGCGATTGGCAAACTTCTCGAGGATGAACACATTGAGATATTGCGCCGGGAATACGACCGCGAATTTGAAGCCGCGCGGAAGGATAATCGCTTTCGCAATCTCGCTATCAGCAATACCGACGATCTCAGTGAAAAAAACGAGGCACCCACACAAATGTTGCAAATTATGCAAATGTGTGAGCGCAATCTGCACTATCGGGAACTGATCTACTACGATCCCATACTCGATATTGCCGAGTCGCTCATTGGTCCCAATATTCAACTTTTCCACGATCAGGCGCTCTTCAAGCCCGCACATAACGGAGATGCAGTTTTCTGGCATCAAGACAATGGGTACTGGCAATGTATGCCGGCGAATCTCGTCTCATGCTGGCTTACCCTGGACGATGCCGATGCGACAAATGGGGCTATGCACGTTATCCCCGGCTCTCATCTGCGGCCATTTACTCACGAGCGTTCATCTCAAACCGATGCGCTGTTTGATATCGAAGATCAGGTGGAGATATCCAGAGCCGAAATTGTCGAGTTGCCCGCCGGTGGTGTTATGTTTCACCATTGCCAAACCCTGCACTACACACCGCCCAATCACACAGATCGCCAGCGTCGGGCCTTTGCCATTCACTTTATGATCCCCGGCACAAAACGCCAGAATACCGGGGAGTACATGCCCGTTTCATTCGGCCGTCCCATGTTGCGTATGCATATCTGATATAACTCACACAAAGACTACAGAGACACAAAGAAAGACAAAGATGGGGCTGGGGACTGATGGGGTGGGCCACTAATCACTAACCACTGATCTCAAGTCGTCCAGTCAAAGACGACCGCGAGACGTTCGGTTTTTTTGTGCAAAAGGTCACGATATGCCTGCTGGCACCTTTCGGGATCGTACTTTGTGTAGATGTTATCGACATTGACGCGGCCCTCGGACAACCATTTGAGGGCACCGGCAAAGTTTTCAAAAACGCTGTTGGTGCGAAAGTCTTCCGGCTGGCGCGGCAGTTCCCATTCCCAGCCGCTGCGAATGGTGACGTAATTAAAGAAGATGAGGCGATGCAGGTCGTGTATGAGCAGGTCCGTGTATCGGCGCCAGGGGGAGGCAATGCAGACGACTTCGGCGCGTTTTCTCACGGCGCCTGCCGCGTCGAGCAGGGCCTGTTCGTGCCCTGAGCATTCAATGGCGAGGTGGAATTGGCCCGAGAGGTCGGGATTGTCCGATGGCACGGCATCCAGCACATTGTGGATCCCCGTTTCTGAGGCAATTTGTCGCCGCGATGCGACCGGGTCACTGGCATAGACTTCGTAGCCACAGGCTTGAAAGTTTTTGGCCGCGAGATGGCCAACGAGGCCGAGGCCAGTGATGAGAATTTTGGCGGGCGGGCGCGCCGAGGTGGTTGTGAGGGTGGTCATTGAGACGCCCATCATGCGGGCAAATACAGCTGTTTCTGGCGTGAGGTTGTCGGGCAGGCGAATGACCTGTGAGGCGGGTTTTCGCTGGTAGGATGCGTGATTGCCCGGGCAGAAGGCGAGGTCGCCCGGTGATATGCCCGAGACATTTTTTCCCACTTTTTCAACTTTGAATGCCGCTGCGTACCCCGATTGTCTGGGAAAATTGTTGCCGAGATACCCGCTGTTTAATTCCGTGCCCGCGCTGATGAGGGTTGCAAGAGTATGACCCACGACTTCGTCTGCACCGATCGCGTCTGTATCGATTTCAACTGGTAGTAATTTTGCGGTTTCGCGTTCGGTGAATGTGACTGCGTATTCGTTCATTTATATCTCCTTTGAGGGGCTACGTATCTGAAAATTGATTTTATGCTCTCTTGACAGGCAATATGGTACAGGTTAAATTCTTGCAGATTTGTATCGTAAAAATAATGGATCGCCTCAGTTTCAATCAAGGATCTAATTCGATATGTCACGCCTTAACCATCCAATCGCGACCTCCACGAGAGACGAGATGATTCGAGACTACATGGACTCAGCATTACAATACGCTGTCTATGACAAATTGGCTGATAATTCATTTTCTGGTGAAATTCCCAAATGCCCGGGTACGATTGCTTTTGGACAGACACTTGAAGCGTGCCGTCAGGAACTCAAAGCGGCACTTCAAGACTGGTTGATTTCCGCGTTGCGTCACGGGGATGACCTGCCTGTGATCAATGGCCTTGACCTTAATAGGCCTGAAAAAAATATGCCATGAATAGATGGTTGCCGTGTAAACGCAGGGCGTTTATCCGCAAACTTCAAGCACTCGGTTTTAATCCCCCTGAACCGGGTACGCGCCATTTTGTGATGCGTCTTGGTTCCCACAAACAGATTATTCCCCGCAACAATGAGTATTCCGTTCCGCAACTGAGAAAATTGCTCGCCCAGGTCGAAGACAAACTCGGACGCAGCATTTCCGCTGAAGAATGGCATAGCCTGTAAAGCTATCTTCACACTTCATCCTTCACATACACCGGACTCACCCATGCCTTCCCGCCATCGATTTGCGTTACGCGCACCCAATAGGGGTGACAGCCGGGATGCAACTGGTTTTCGGTATGAGTAAATGCGATGTCGCGTCCAATGCCTGTGGGATTGTATTCGAATACGACCTGCATATCAATGCCACCTGCATCGATTACAACCGGTCCTTTTGCGATTTCTGCAAGGCTCAGTGAATGTGACAAGACGGGTGTTCCAAATTTGATTGTTGCATCGGGTGGGGCATCCAGGGTTAATATGATGCCGTCTGCATCGCCGGTTGTTACCGATGTCCAGGTTACTGATTGGTCGCTGACAGATTGAATGCCTTCGGATGCGGAATCAAAGGCAAAACCTCTGGCGTCTGTGATTCGCCCTTTGTCTATTGTTACCTCGCCATCCCAGCGCACGAGTCGGTTGCGCGCTCGGATGCGCTGCCCGGACCACGCAATGCGTATGTCTGTTTGATGTCGGGGAATGGTTTGGGGATGTGTGTAGATGATTTCTGTGCCTCTGAAGATATCCACTTTTTCTATTGGTGCGGTGCCCCAAACACTGACGGCGATTTCGGGAGGTGTATTCGTTGATAGGTCCGATCCCATTGGTTGTCCACCTACGGTGACGTCTATGAGGATGCGCTGTCCACTGGTGCCGTAACACCGCCTTGTTTTTATCGCTTCCCAGATGCTTTCTCGCGTCAATTCTTTTGCATATACACATGTGATTCCGCCGTAAATGCCGAATGCGCCACTGCCCGGATGCGCGGCGCCCGGGCGGCCTTTGTGGTCGTCGCTGCCGCAGGTGAATCCGATGCGATAGCCTTTTTCAAGGGCTTCTTTTAAGAACCATTCAAATTCTCCCCATTCAGATAAAACCTCGACTACGGTCTCCAGGTTTGGATCGTGCCAGGTCAGGTTGGCATAGCGCCCGCCCACATGGGGGATTAGCAGCGCGTCTTTTCCCTTGAGTGCGCGGTAGAGGTCGGTTATGTGCTGGCAATCTGTTTCTATATCTGATTTGTCTTCGATGAGGACATGGCTGGAGCGGTGCAATGGTCCATCGTCGCCGGGATAATAGACGTTGTGATCGCCGCCTGAAGGTGTGTTGCCCGACCATTCCCAACCGACAAAGGCGACGAATTTGCCCGCAGTATTCTGTGTATTTGCCTGGTGTTTGATTTCATTCCAGATTACTTCTGTAATCTGAAAGTCATTTCCCTGATGTCCTGCAAAATCCATCCACGCTTTTTCGCGTGCAAAACGAAAGTAGGATGATACCGGATTGGTTCCCACTGTTTCTTCGCTTTGTCCGTGTAGATCCCCCCAAAAGGGTTGCGCGTCTTTGCGCGTTTCAATGCATATTAGTGGATTGCATTCTGCTTCAAAACCATTGTTTTCATCCTGGACCCGTACGCGATAAATGCCCGTTGTGGGGGCTGTCACATTTTCAAATCGCATAACGCCGCGATGCTCCGGCTGAAATACATAAGTTTCGGGTAATCCGTCCAGGCCATCGGCGTCGATTTTTATCGTGCCTATGTATTCCGCACACGGATTGCCCCAGATGTCTTCGGCTTTTATTCCGATCCAGGCCGCTTCTCCCGGCGTTGTTTCAGAGGGTCCCAGTACGACGAGGTTGTTGGGCGCACCGCTTATGATTGGTACTTTGGGGGATGGTACTTCTGTATATACCCAGGTGCCGCACCAGTCAACCGATACGCGAAATTCAAATGCATCTTTGCAAAAGGTTTGGGCGCGGCTGCCCGCACTTCCGCCAGATGTATCACCCAATATTAGTGTGACGGTGTCGCCTTCTGATAGCGAGTCGTCGAATACATCGATGGTCACGCAATATCGCCACGGTCGAATATAGCGCTGTCTGTCGAATACGGCTTTTAAGGTCGCCGGTCCCGTGGTCGAGACCGATGCATAAGCGGGTGCGGCGGGATCGTCAAACTGCGGTCGCTGCCAGTCGCTCACGTCGCGCCACGCGATTTTGATTACGCCGCCGTCGTCTATTCCGTATTTGCCCGCGTGATATACAATGCGCCATGTGCCCGTTTCTCCGGCGATAACCGCGCGGTCTGGATTGATTTCTGCCCAGCCGTAATATCTGCGAATTTGTTCCTCTGTCAGGTCGTGTTTTTCTATCATAAGGTCCTTTCATGATTGGGATGGGAGAATAGGCTTCAAAATAGCGAATCCAGTCGCATCTACAAGCACTTTTCCGAGTATTGGCGAAAGTAGGGGAATCTGAGTATATTTTGACGAGGGGTGAGACCGATGAATGAAGACCTTTTTTTAAAGCCTATATCGCAAGCCGAGCAGGAGATGGCAGACGCGCCTCTGGCTGAGCGCCTGCGTCCCCAGGTGCTGGACGATATTGTGGGGCAGGATCATCTCGTTGGACCGGGTGCGCCTCTTCGGGTGCTGATCGAGAGCGACCGCTTGCCGTCCATGATTTTCTGGGGACCACCGGGTTCGGGCAAGACAACACTGGCCCGGGTTATTGCCGGTACGACGCAGAGTCGGTTTGTGTCTTTTAGCGCGGTTACCGCGGGGATCAAAGAGGCGCGGGAGATTATTGCTCGGGCGCGAGAGGAACGGCGTTTGGGCAGGCGTACCATCTTTTTTGTGGATGAGATTCACCGTTTTAACAAGGCGCAGCAAGATGCTTTTCTGCCTCATGTGGAGAATGGTGTTATTACACTTATTGGTGCTACTACCGAGAATCCCTCTTTTGAGGTCAATTCAGCCCTGCTTTCACGCACGCGCGTTTTTGTGCTCAATTTGCTCGATACGTCGCATATTCGCCAGGTGCTGGACCGCGCAATTGCCGATTCGGAACACGGGTTTCCCGATTTGCAGATTGATGACCGGGCTTTAGATCTCATTGCCGAAACTGCGGAGGGCGATGCGCGTCGGTCTCTCAATGCGCTTGAAACCGTTGCTGCGGCTGTTGAGGCTACGGGTTGCGATCCCACGCCAGAAACGGTGCGGGAAATTCTCGGTCGCAAGGCTCATCTTTACGATAAGACTGGGGAAGAGCACTACAATATTATTTCGGCTTTTCACAAGAGTCTTCGCGGCAGCGATCCACAGGCCTCACTGTATTGGCTCGCGCGTATGATGACGTCGGGTGAGCATCCGCATTATATTTTGAGGCGTATGATTCGCTTTGCTTCTGAAGATGTGGGCGTTGCTGATCCGCGCGCTTTGCAAGTTGCCCTCAATGCCCGCGAGGCGTACGATTTTCTGGGCAGTCCCGAGGGCGATCTATCCATTGCTCAGGCGACGGTTTATCTCGCTACAGCCCCTAAGAGCAATGCCGTTTATGCCGCGTATAATAGCGCGCTTTCCGATGTTGAGAAACACCCCAATTTGCCCGTGCCTCTGCATATTCGCAATGCGCCGACAAAGCTTATGAAAGATCTCGATTACGGCAAGGGGTATCAATATGCACATGACGATCCGGATGGCTATATTGACCAGGAATATTTTCCCGATAATTTGAGAGGCCGCACCTATTATCATCCCACGGATCGGGGTTATGAAAAGCACATTCGCGCGCTTATGGATTGGTGGGATGAATTGAGAAAGAAAAAATCTTTTTGATAGAGCGCCCAAAAGTGCATCCATGCCGGTGTAAGGGCGAAGAGGTATGTCTTGACAATGTAGTGAGATTCCCGTAGTGTTGCGGGTGATCGTTTACGTATGTCTATTTGAAAGGAGGCAACATGATGGCTTTAATTTTCGCATTTACGACTAATAACATACCCGGTTCGCCTCCGGTGAGGTAGCTGCTTCGGTCATTCACTATCTGTCCGTCGCAGTTTTATCGTCCCTCCGGAGCCGCGGGTCTGGTATGTGTGGTGGTTTTTCGCCCGACATATTCATTCCCTGGAGGAGACGAACGGACATATGTATAATCCTGATTTTTGGGAAGTTCAATTAGATCAATCAGACTTGGAAATGATGCCGGATGATGTTGGCCTGTGGTACGAGTCGCCCGAAGACCAGAATTTGCGCTATAAACATGAAGATCGGGTTAGACGTCTCATTCCACAGATCGATACGCTCTTAAATCGATCGCTTACGCAAAGACAGTTTGAAGCTGCTGTTTTGTATTTCAAATACGGCAAAACTCAGCGGGAAATTTCAGAAATTATGGGTATTTCGCGCAGGGTGGTCAGCCAGCATCTGTTCGGTATTACGAGAAACGGAAAATCCATAGGCGGTGCTGTGAAGAAACTTCGCAAACTCTGCCGCAAACACGGCATTGCCATTACAAATTAAAAAACGCCTGAGTTTTATAGCTCAGGCGTTTTTGGTTGGAAAAGATTTACATAAAACTGCATCCATTCCAGTGTTTATGTAACCGGGCCAACGGGTTGGTGCGGTTTGCCGATATATTGGCATCCACCGCGCAAAACGCTTTCCGGAAGCGGAGTTGTGCATATCGAAAGGAGGTTTAAGATGAAAACTTTAACTTCGGAGGTGAACGCCTGATTTTCAGGCTGTGACCCTTCAGACGTTGGGCCAGGGACATTGTTCCTGGCCCTTTTTTGTCAGTTCTCCTGCTGGTTTGTCTTGATTTAGCAGGTATTCCTGTCTCGCCATCATTGTCAAAATACCCACCAGAAGACTGAGCAGGAGCACCAATCCCGCGGGCATAAATTTTCGCGTGCGGACAAATCGGCTCATAAAAATGCCCGTGAGCAATAGTCCGACTAATCCCCCGGTCAAAAATCCAACGGCGGGATCGGTCAGGCTTTGCCAGTATCCAATGAGTGCAGCAATACCGCAGAGTGCGCCTGCGAATAGGGATGCTGAACTCCCGGATTTTGCCTTCCCAATAATTCCTCCGACAATTAACAATATGCCGTAAATCGCCAGTACTACTTGTGCTATTTCAATCATGGTCAGTTCCTCACTCTCCAAAGTATCCTCGGCTTGCCCAGACTTTTTTTGCCAGTGCTTTGGCGCCATCGGACGGTTCGATTTCTCCCAGAATACTGCTCGGCGGTTGTCCCGGTTTTTTGCGCGTGGGATCGGGCGACCAATCATCGCGCTCGTATTTTTTTCTTGTGGCTTCATCGCGAAAATCGGGTACTTCCATCGGTGCCGAATCGCTGAGCGCTGATCGCCACGCTTGAATGCCCGCGATGCTCATGTCGATGCCGCGATACACATCGAGGTAGGGGTGCTCGCCCGTGCGAATCGCTTCGGCGAAATGGTAACTCGTGAAGAAATCGCCACCGCCGTGCCCGGCCTGTGTTGCGCGGTTGTGATGTACGGGAAAGTCCGGCCTGTAAACGGTTTCTACGGGTTCTCCTTTTCGCTTTTCCCACGGTTCTTTCCATATGCGTAGCCGATATTTATCGCCGTTTCGACAGTTTTCCATTACGCCCTTGTTGCCGTGGATTCTGACGTAATTGCCGTGCCCGCGCAACGCGCCGTGCAGAGATTTCATTACGGCGTCATTGTCCATCCGGCAGATGATCACGCCTGCCGTGTCCGCGCGGTTCATGTGCAGGGTTTTGGTCGTGTCGCCAAAATCGTAGGGGATGACAAATCCGTTCACTTTTACGGGGCGCGTGTCTGTGATGTACATTACGGGGGCAATCGAATGCGTGCAATAATAGGTCGAGGGTATCCAGTTGCGCCAGTGATTGCGCCCACAACTGCGCCCCAATTTTACTTCCGGTGGATCGGGATGTACGTACTCGCCTTCTCCGTATTTAAATTCCCCTACGTGTCCTTTCTGGTAGAGGCGCTTCATTTCCTGATTGTACGCCGTATAGGGATAATTTTCGGCAAACATATAAATTTTGCCACTGTTCTCTACCGCCCGCGCGAGTGCGACGCCTTCGCCCAATGTATGGCAGGCAGCGGTTTCGCTCATGACGTGTTTCCCTGCGTTCAGCGCTTCAACGGCAAAGGGCGCGTGTTCGTGAAAATAATTGGCGAGTACTACGGCATCCATATCGTGTTCCAAAAACGCCTGGTAGTCGGCATAAGTCGATACTCCGAGTGCTTTGCCTTCGGGTCTTAGTCGCTCTTCCCAGGTATCGCAAATTGCTACGAGTTCCATCCCCGTCGGTGTTGCCGCCCGCATAAATGATCGCCCGCGTCCCACGCCGACGACGCCCACGCGAATGGGTTTGTGTTTTTTGTTTTTTTGGGGCATCACGAGTTCTCCAGTTTTTGGTACAATAAAAACTCGGCCTATTGCCGAGTTTTTTGGGATTCAAATATAAAAGCGGATGTCTGGCACTGCGTCCATCAATCCGAGTTCTACACCATAAGCATAGAATTGCCTCAAGCCTTCCAGTTCTGTTTCGCCCAGGTCGTAGAGGATGTTTTTGGTGAGATATTCGGCATAAAACGCGGGCGATAGGGTGCGGGTTTCAGCGGCATAGTTTTTTGCGATGTTTGGGATGAGCGACTTGCTCTTTTCTTTGGCTTCGATCAGTTTGTCAATGTGATATGGCGTCAATGCATCGGGGCGGCCGGTCCAGCAGGCATAGACAAAAGGCAACCCTGTCATCTGCGTCCAAATTTCGCCCAGGTCCAGGATTCGATAGCGTTTGCGGGACAATGCCAGTGCGGGATCGCCTATCAGTAAGGCGGCATCGGCGCGTTTGAGCATTGCGTCTATATCTGGGGGATGAAAAAACACTTCTGGCTGACAGCCAAATTGCCGCGCCAGTACGATCTGCGACAGCACGACTGATGTGCGCGATCCGCGGTCCAGAGCCAGTGTTTGAATTTCTTCGGGTTCTTTGTTCAGTACAATAAATACGCTGCCAACAGGTCCGTTTGAAATAATGCCGACATTGGGTACAATCCGATAGGCATCACGTCCGCGTCCAATTTCTACAGCGGGGATCAATGCCACATCGGTTTCACCCAGGTGCAGCCGTTCGGCGCATCGCGAGGGCACGCCGTAGATCAGTTCAAAATCGCGATCAATCGCGCCCGTGCGCAGCACTTCAACCAGTGGCCGCGAGTTTAAATATGATACCACGCCCAAACGCACACGCATGCTACGTACCCCTAATTCAAAATCTCGTACCGGGTATTTCGCCTTACAGGCTCGTATCCCGCATCCCGAATGAGCCGCTGCATCTCTTGAAGTGTCATGGTATCCGTATGGCTCGTGCCCGCTGCACTGACTACATTTTCTTCCATCATTGTGCTGCCAAAATCGTTTACGCCGTATTTTAAGCTGACCTGTGCGACTTTGGCGCCCTGCGTTACCCACGATGCTTGAAAACTTTTGATATTGTCCAGAAACAGGCGCGCGATGGCGATGGTTCGCAAATAGTCAAATCCGGTGGCTTTTATGCCATTCCATCGCCCCTGGTCGTTGGCAAGGGCGGTGGAATCCGGCTGAAAATTCCATGCGATAAAAGCGGTGAATCCCCCTGTCTCATCCTGCAAATTGCGGATGTGTTCCAGGTGTTCTATTCGCTGTTCAATGGTCTCGACATGTCCATACATCATGGTCGCCGATGTGTGCATGTCCAATTCGTGTGCAATGCGATGAACAGCAAGCCATTCGTGGACGCGGTCTTTGCGAAAACCGATGATGTCGCGGACCTCGTCCGACAAAATTTCCGCACCAGCTCCCGGGATAGAATCCAGGCCGGCATCTTGCAAGCGGCGAATGCATATTTCGAGTGACATACGCGAAATATGCGCGATATAGATGATTTCCGTGGCGGACAAACAATGCTGATGGATTTGCGGATAGCGATTGCGTATTGAGGAAAAGAGGTCTTCGTAGTAATCCACGCGCAGTTTTGGATTCAATCCCCCTTGCATCAAAATTTCGCTGCCTTTTGGCACGTCGCCACCCACGGCAATGAGTTCGTCAATTTTTTCAAAGATCTGTTCTCTGGGCAATGTATAGCCTTCGTCGGATCCCGGCGGGCGATAAAATGCACAAAAATCGCATCTCACCCAGCACACATTCGTGTAATTGATATTTCGCCCGATATTATAAGTCACCTGGTCTTTGGGCCATTTGCGCCGCCGCACCACATCGGCCAATAAGCCCAATTCGGTTATATTGGGATGTGCAAACAAGCGCATGGCATCATCTGTGGAAATGCGCTCGTCGTTATATATTTTTTCAACAATGTCGTCGATCATGTCGTTTTCCATTTGGATAGGGAAGTTCACGAAAGCACTGGTATTTCACCTGGAATTCCTATAGGTGTTTCTTCGACAATTTCTCGCTCGGTCGATAGTACATTGTATAAATTATCCCGTTCGACGGGATCGCGTCCGGACTCTATGACGCGTTCGACCAGTTGCTTGCGGGTGAGTACCTGTCGCGTCTCTGAATATGAACGCCGCGTAATTTCGTATTCCTGAATTGTGCCGTCGATATCGTCTGCGCCATACCACAAAGCTACCTGTGAAATCTCAATGGTGTTCATAATCCAGAATGTTTTGATGTGTAAGAAATTGTCCAGCATCAATCGCCCCAGGGCAATTTCTCTTAAATCCGCGATGCCTGTCGGGCCGGACAAATGCTCTAATTCTGTGCGTTCGGGATGAAACGACAGGGGGATATATGTCAAAAAACCGCCGGTCTCGTCCTGTAATTCGCGCAATCGCACGAGATGATCGATGCGTTCTTGCGGGTTTTCAATATGACCATATAGCATTGTCGCATTGGTAGGCAGGCCGACTTCATGCGCTGTGCGCGCTACATCAAGCCATTCTTCGGAATCCGCTTTGGTCCAGAATAAATCTTCCTGTACGCGATCGCTAAATACTTCTGCACCCCCGCCGGGAATGGACGATACGCCGGCTGCTTTTAATTCGATCATGACGTCTTTCAATGGTTTTTTTGCAATGCGCGCAATCTGCACCCATTCAATTGCGGTAAATGCTTTTACCGCCACATCGGGACGCACATCTTTGACAGCGCGCACGATATCGAGATAATACGAGTAGGGGAGTTTGGGGTTGATGCCTGCGACCATGTGAATTTCAGAAATGGGCAGGTCGATGTATTGCAATACGCGCTTTTGAATATCTTCGGGCGATAATACGTAACCTCGCTCGTCTTTTGGTTTCACATAAAAGGAGCAAAATCGGCATAGCTTGTTGCAGACGTTGGTATAGTTGATGTGCTGATTCCGCACGTACCACGCCACATTGCCACACATGCGCTCGCGCGAGATATTGGCCAAATATCCCACGGCATTGAGGTCGGGCGTCTCGTAAAGCCGCATGCCATCTTCGGCAGAAAGTCGTTGTCCCAGGTTTACTTTTTCTTCAATGTCTCGAAGATCGTCGGGAATTATCGGTTTCACACTGTGCTCCTTAATACTGTTCTATGGCTTTTCGGTCAGCATCTCGCGGGCGTGTTGCAGGGTCAGTTCTGAAATTTCTTCGCCACCCATCATCAAAGCGAGTTCGCCAGCGCGTGCCTCTTCATCCAGCGGGATCACCCGGGTTACTGCACGTTGCTCAACCACTTCTTTTTTGACTGAAAAATGTCGATCAGCCATTTTTGCAATTTGTGGCAAATGCGTAATTGAAATGGTTTGATACGTTTCTGACAGGTCGCGCAATTTCTTGCCCACAACTTCTGCAATGCGTCCGGAAATTCCGATGTCGATTTCGTCAAAAATTAGCACTTGCACCGAATCGGTATGCGCCAGCACGGTTTTCATCGCCAGCATAATACGCGAGATTTCACCGCCCGACGCCACTTTTATCAGTGGGCGGATGGCTTCGCCCGGGTTGGTCGAAATAAAAAATTCGCCGCGCTCTATGCCCCGTGGTCCCGCTTCAAATCGCTGTCCATCGCATTCAATCAAGCCTTCGGGGTCTGGGCGCCGATCCAATTGGACATCAAATTGTACATCGGGCATACCGAGTTCGCGCAATGCGCGGCATATTGCTTTTGACAATTTGCCAGCGGCTTTGTGTCTTCCTTTTGACAATTTCTCACAACGATGTGCGAATGTCTGCATCGCATCGTCAATTTTAATCTGAATCGCTTTTAAGGATTCTTCGAGTTCGTCGGTTAGTTCCAGTTCTTTTTGGGCTTTTTTTTCGTAGGATAGCACATTTTCCAGATCGCCACCGTATTTTTTTTTCAGCGCGTTCAGGGTTTCTAATCGCTCTGTTACTTCTGATAGGCGTTGGGGATTGTGTTCTACGCGATTGGCATAATCGCCAAAGGCGCGGGCCAGTTCTTCTGCTCCATACCGCAGGCCATTGAGTTCTTCAGCTATAGGTTCCAAACTGTTGTCCATTTGTGAGGCCTCATCTAATAGATGCGCGCCTTCGCCGAGTTGGTCGGCCACAGACTGTTCGCCTTCATAAAGCACCTGTTCGATCTGATAGGCGATTTCGAGTAACCGTTCTGCATGTGAAAGTACGGACTGTTCGCGTTGCAGGCGTTCGTCTTCGCCAGGTTCCGGTTTTGTCGCATGGATTTCTTTGATCTGAAAGTCCAGCAATTCACGCCTTTCTCGCTGGCGCTGGGCAACGGCAGTTTTTTCTATCAGCCGATTTTGCAACCGCACCACCTGATGATATGAATGTTCGACCTGCGCACGTGCTGCGCGCAAGCCGCCAAAGCCATCTAAGAAGTCCAGATGCTGATCGGTATTCAGAAGCGATTGGTGGTCGTGTTGCCCGTGCAAATCGACCAGCGCGCGACCCAGTTCTCGCAGTGTCCGCACGGGAATAGACAGGCCATTGGCGTAGCACCGACTGCGCCCTTCTAATAGTACATCTCGCCGCAAAATCAGTTCACCATCTTCTGTCTCTATACCCATGGCATTCAGGAGTTTGAGAGCCGGATGTTGAAGGTAGAGTTCAAAAATGGCTTCTACCATACATTTTTTTTCACCCGTGCGGATGACATCGGGACTCGCTCGCATACCGAGTATCAGACCCAATGCGCCCACCAGGATGGACTTCCCTGCGCCGGTTTCGCCCGTAATGATATTTAACCCTTTACCAAAATCGACTTTCATGTCGTCGATCAGGGCGTAATTTATCACATGCAATTGAGACAACAAGGCGCAACTCCTTTACTCGTCTCGCCGATCCAGACTCCAGTCTAATTTGCGCTGCAACAGATCGTAAAAAGTCAACCCCTGCATATTGATAAAGCGCACGGGTTTGGAGGCTCGTTGTACAATAACGGGTTCTTCAGGAGAAAGCGAACAGACCGTGCGCCCATCTGTGGATAACATGATTTCATCAGACTGATCAGCTATCACCTTAACCGTTACCGATTGACCGTCCGGCATTACCATTGGGCGCAGTGATAGCGAATGCGGGCATATAGGCGTAGCGATCAGCACGGATAAATTTGGATGAACTATTGGGCCGCCCGAAGACAAACTGTATCCCGTGGATCCCGTAGGCGTTGCGAGAATCAATCCATTGCCGTAAAAGGAACTCACGGGCAGATTGTCAACCAGCATCACGACCTGGATCAGGCGTGCCTTGACACTGCGTTCAATTACGACTTCATTGAGTGCGAACGCTTTTTGTGTGCGGGTTTTTGCGTGTAGAGCAATGCGCTCTTCAACGGTATAATCGCCACATAATAACCGATCCAGACCATCGTCCAATTCGCGGGGTTCTGCGCCCGACAAAAATCCCAATCGCCCCAGGTTTACGCCCAAAATCGGCGTGCTATGTGGATAAACCACATCGGCCGCACGCAACAAGGTGCCATCGCCGCCCATCGCTACAATGATGTCAGCGCGTGTGGGTAACTGATTGACCGGACAAAGCCATTTGGAATCAGATGTGCAAATTTGCCGCAAGTTATCGGCGATCAGTACCTCTATGCCTCTTTGATGGATGCGCTGGGCTAATTGATCGACCGCAACGCCCATGCCGGGTTGGGTCGGGTTCGAAAACAAACCGATGGACTTCATTCGTCTGCAAACCCTTCGCCGTTGGAATCTATAGATACCAATTCAAATTCACCATCGCTATCGCGTATCAACACTTCAACCTGTTGCCGCGCATCTTCTAATAAACTGCGGCATTGATTGGATGCTTTTAGACCTTCTTCAAATACTTTTAGTGCCTCTGACAAAGGCAATGCACCTTCTTCTAAACGATCCACAGCCGTTTCCAATTGCTTCAAAGCATCTTCAAATGTGGATTCTTCTGTTTTATTTTCTGACATTGGATTTTACCTTTTTATTTTTTCTACCCGACAGGTTGCCTCGCCTTTTGCAAACCTAATGTGCAGTTGTTCAAGGGGTGTCAGGGTCCCTGCATCAGACACGACCGAACCATCTTCGCGCTGTACGAGGCCAAACCCCCGCGCGAGCACTGATAGGGGACTGAGTGATCCCAGTTTGCCGGTCATGCGGTGATAGTCGGCTAATCTGTTTTCGAATAGCCGCCTTATAAGCGCGTATAAATCGCGGTGTAATTCATCGACGTGTTGCGCGTTTTGAACGATCAAGTCGGACAACCGCCGCATGCCATAACTGCTTTCGTGCGTTTCTATAAGATCTTTATTTTTCTCTAACAATTGCTGTATGGCCTCCCGCGTGCGAAGTGTGAGCCGCCCGACTTGTTCGCGCACTTCTAAAACATCGCGTACGGCAATTTCTGCAGCAGCAGAAGGGGTTGGTGCGCGCACGTCAGCCGCTATATCTGATAGGGAGATGTCGATCTCGTGTCCTACGGCTGATATAACTGGAATCTCAGAATCCGCAATTGCCCGCACCACTGTCTCGTCGTTAAATGCAGCCAAATCCTCAGCCGAGCCGCCGCCGCGTCCAACGATCAATACATCTACTTTGCCAAAGTCATTGAAATCGGCAATGCTTTGAGCAAGTTCTTCTGGCGCGTCCAATCCCTGTACCTGCGAGGGACGCAAAACAATGCGGACAGCGGAAAATCGCCGTTTCAACACATTCAATATATCTCTAAAAGCTGCACCTGTCTGCGAAGTCACGACCCCAATGGTTCTGGGATATTCGGGTAGAGATCGTTTTCGATCCTCGTCAAAGAGGCCCTCTTCCGATAATTTTTTTTTCAGTTTTTCATAGGCGATTAGCTGTTGTCCCACGCCTGCGGGAAACAGTTGTGCCACATTAAATTGATATTCGCCCCGCCGTTCATACACCGTCAACTGCCCCTGTGCCAACACGGCCATCCCCGCTGTGGGGCGAAATCCGGTTATGGGACGAGAACGCCACATCACACAGCGCAATTGACTGTGCGGATCTGAGAGCGTGAAATACCGATGTCCGGATGAGGGCTGAGAGAAGGAGGTTAACTCACCAGCGACCCACATGGGCGGAAATTGCGTCTCAAGGGCTTGTTTGACCGCTTGTGTGACGTCCGATACCGAAAGCGGGTGTTCCACCTTATCCCTCCTCTAAATCGAGACACAACCGCTCGATGTGTCGCGCGCGTCCAGAGCATTCATCCACATCGATGAGCGCACCACAGAGTTTGACATCACCTGTGGCTGGCTCAAAACGCACGGGCATCTGGTTTATGAATCGGTGAATCGCAGGATCTTTTTTTGCGCCAATAACCGAATCATGAGGCCCTGTCATGCCGACATCTGTCATATACGCGGTTCCGCCAGGCAAGATCCCATTGTCGGCTGTTTGAACGTGGGTATGCGTGCCTAAAACCGCACTGACTTTGCCGTCCATATAGTGCCCCAAAGCAATTTTTTCTGAGGTCGCTTCGGCGTGGAAGTCGATGAGAATAATGGGCGTTTTCTTCTGTAGCTTCTCCACGGCGCATTGCCCCGTTCTAAAAGGACAGTCCAAAGCCATTTTCATATATGTTCGCCCAAGCAGGCTGATCACTGCAACCGATGCTCCGTTGCGCGCTGAAAAAACCGCTGCACCAATACCCCCAACCTCTTTGGGGAAATTGGCTGCACGCAAAATCCGGTCGCCCGTTTGAATATAGTCAACAGAATCTTTTTGATCCCAGACGTGATCGCCCAGGGTAATTACATCGGCGCCATAAGCGTGAAATTTTTGTCCGATTTTTGCAGTAATACCAAAACCGCCAGCAGAATTTTCGCCATTGACAACGCAGAAATCAATGGCGTGCTGTGCGATCAGTTGAGGAATCAAATGTGCGGCGGCCCGTCGCCCGGGTCTGCCATAGACATCGCCTACAAATAGAATTTTCATTCGCTATTTTTTATCGCGCAAAATTGATGGCGCGCACCTCGCGAATTACGGTCACCTTTATATGCCCCGGATATGTCATTGTTTTTTCCAGTCGTTCGGCAATTTGAGCAGATAATCGTTCGGTGTCTTCATCGCTGATTAACCCATAGTTGGCGACCACTCGAATTTCCTGACCCGCTTGAATGGCATAAACCGCATCTACTCCCTCTATTTCTCGGGCGGTTTGTTCCAAATGCTCCAATCGTCGTACGTAATTTTCCAACACCTCGCGCCTCGCACCCGGGCGAACCCTCGAGATGGCGTCTGCGGCATCGACCAGCACGGCAATTGGCGAGATCGGGTCAGCCTCGCCGTGGTGGGCTTCAATCGCGTTGATTACCTCGTCGTCTTCACCGTATTTTTTTGCCATATCAGCGCCATTTTGACCGGGTGTACCTTCAAATTCGTGGCTGATTCCCTGGCCAATATCGTGCAGGAGGCCAGCGCGTTTGGCAAGTTGTGCATCCAGCCCCAAATGCGTGGCCATCATCCCTGCTAAAAAAGCCACCTCTTTGCTGTGGTTTAACATATTTTGCCCATAGATCGTCCGAAATTTTAATCGACCAAGACATTCAGTCAGGCGATCATGCAAGCCGGGTAATCCCATGTCAAAGATGGCCTCTTCGCCCGCTTGTTGAATCAATTCGTGCATGTTTTCTCGCGATTTTTCAACTACTTCTTCAATCCGGCCCGGATGAATGCGCCCATCCATTAAAAGGTGCTCCAAAGCTGTCTTGGCAATCGCACGGCGAATGGGATCAAACCCGGACAGCACGACGGCTTTGGGGGTATCGTCAACAATCACATCCACGCCAGTACACATCTCGAAAGCTCGAATATTACGTCCTTCACGCCCGATAATTCGACCTTTCATTTCATCGGCTGGCAACTCGACAACTGTCACCGTTGATTCTACCGTGTAATCTACCGCCAGTCTTTGAATCGCGCTTGCGATAATTTCTCTCGCTTCATCATTGGCCCGCGCTTGTGCGTCTTCCCGAATTTCTTTTAAGCGCCAGGCAACTTCGCGCTGGGCTTCAGCCTCCAAATTTTCCATCAATTCGCGTTTGGCCTGCTGGCGAGTCAGGGCCGCAATGCGTTCTAATCGCGTATTTTGAGCCTCCAAAATTGCTTCCAATTCCAGTTCTTTTACGGTTAATTCATCCTGCTGCTGTACCAATTTTTGTTCCAATTCTTCCATTTGTCCAGCTTTGTGGTTGAGGAGATCTGCACGTCGATTCAACTCGCTCGACCTACGATCTAATTCTTCTTCTTGGTGTGCCACTTCATTGTTGCGGTCTTCCAGCGCTTTTTCGGCCTGTACGCGCTCGTGATAAATCTGATCCTTAGCTTCTAAAAGCGCGGTGCGTTTTTCCGTTTCTGATTCTCTTCGAGCATCTTCCAAAATTTGTTCGATTGAGGCTTCGGTGCGGTAAAATCTCTTGTGGAAAACTTTACTGCTGATCAGCCATCCCACAACAAATCCCAGCACCAATAGCCCGGTAGATAGCGCAATCACAGATACAATTTCCATGACTTTCTCCAATGTGGTATTATATTAATTATATTAAAAGAAATCCCCACCGCGCTTGTGCTCATTTTCAGGACAAACGCGACGGGGTTCACAATCCCGTGAGATAGCTTGTCTCACACTCGCATTGTGCTATTTACTCACTTTGTTCGTGAGCTAAAAGTTACCGAGTCTGCGAGTTGATCGGCTTTCTCGCGTGAAAGCCGATCCATCCGGCGACTTTCTTTCTCGATCTTAAAAAGCTCATCAGCCAAATTCACAGCCGTTAATACGGCTACTGTCGATCTGTTGCGCAGTGCAAGAGCACTGGCTATTTCGCGCATTTTCTGATCGATATAACTCGCCACCTCGCGGATATGTTCGGGGTCAGCATCGCTGGCAATGCGATATTCTGAGCCAAATATCTGAACGCGCACGTCGGACAAACCAGACATCACTCATTTTTTTCGGGGTTTAAGGAATTGAGGCGTTGCAACATCGTCTCGACCTTATCCAGGATTTCCGCCTTATTGTCTATCAGAAGCATATTGTCGTTGTAAATGTTTTGCAGCTGATCTCGTTCGTTACACAGAGCCACCCGTTCTTCTTCGAGTCGCGATATATCTGACTGCAATGCACGACTCTGTTGCTTCAATTCGGCATTTTCACGACGCAAATCTTCAATGGTTGCAACGGCGTTGTTAATTGCTTCAACGAGCCGATCCACTCCCTCCGCCACTGCCCCGGCGTTAATATCCATCAGGACCACTTCTTCATCCACTTCTTCTTCAGCGTCTTCGGCTACCTCAGCGCTACCTTCCATCTCTTCTACTTCTACTTCTTCGGCCTCTTCGTTTGCCCCAGCGTATTCATCCACTTCTTCATCCACTTCTTCATCCACTTCCCCTTCTTCTTTCACATTTCTTGTCCAGGGATTCATATCCATGTCTGCTCCTTGAAAGGAATCAAAAGCTATTGAATATAAAGGCAATTTAACACCATCTTACACGAAAGTCAAGCTCGCCCCACGAGGATTTGGCCCTCATGCAAAAAGCGAAATCCACACGGTGCCGGATTTCGCTTTTTGGGATTCATGAGATACTCAGGCGTTTTGCTTAACCCTTTCGGCCAGGGCGGCAAATGCATTGGCGTCAGTTACGGCCAGATTGGCCAATACTTTGCGGTTGATATCGATGCCATCCCGCTTTAAACCCGCCATAAATCGGCTGTAAGTCAATCCGTGTTGTCTGGCAGCCGCATTGATTCGGGTAATCCACAATGCTCTGAAGTTTCTTTTCTTTTGCCTGCGATCGCGATAGGCGTATTGCAAGGCGCGATCCACAGCATTGTTGGCTGTGCGTAGCAGTTTGCTGCGCCCACCCCGATAGCCCCTGGCCTGTTTTAAAATTTTTTTTCGCCTGCGTCTCGATGCAGGACTATTGGTTACTCTCGGCATTTTAATCTCCAATGAACAGTGATCATCAACCCCTGTCAAGACGCCAGCAGACGATTGACTCGGCTTTGGTCAGTGGCGTGAACATGCGCAGTTTGACGGAGACCTCTTTTGCGTTTGCTCGTCTTTTTGGTCAGGTTGTGCGCTGCAGTGGCCTGGCGACGGCTGATTTTGCCAGAACTGTGCTTTTTGAAACGCTTTTTGGCACCGCTATGGGTTTTCATTTTGGGCACGACAAACTCCTTTGAGAACAACGTCACAGATTATTTGAAGCAGACTATTACTGAGATTTTGGCGCGACAATCATCACGAGCTTTCGCCCCTCGTCGCGGGGGTGCGTTTCGATCTGTCCAACATGTTGCAAATCGTCTTCAATGCGCTGCAATAAGTCGCGGCCCATATCGCGATGTGCATTTTCCCGTCCAAAGAATTCAATAACCATCCGCACTTTATGGCGCTGGGTCAAAAATTTCTCAGCATGCCTGATCTTAAATTGATAATCGTGATCGCTGATTCGAACACGCATCCGAATTTCTTTTAATTGCGAGGCACTCTGACGATTTTTTCTGGCTTTTTTCCCGCGTTCATACCTGTATTTACCGTAGTCCATAATCCGGCAAACAGGTGGACGTGCATTTGGCGCAACTTCGACCAGATCAAGCCCGGCCCCCTGAGCCATTGTCACGGCTTTGCTCGTTTCTACAA
>JAPPAB010000056.1 GCA_026705765.1 Gemmatimonadota bacterium | reverse complement strand
TGGTCATATTGCGAGAGAGACTTATTCTCATTTTTCCATGCTTGTATTCTCGCACAGAGTAGTTGATTATAGAGAATACGACATTCGTCAATATGCGTCAGCAAGATTTGTTCTTGCTTTTTGGTCGGTCGCAATCTGTACTTGAACGAATTAAACATAATAAAAATATATACTTATGTGTTATTTTTGTCAAGTTGAAAATAGAATAAATCTTGTTGATGCACCGCCACCGATAGTCCCTTGAGGACTATCCTCCAGGCTAAAGTCGCCCCATAAATTCTATGCGCTTCGCCATGCCTGAAGCGCAGACGCGTTGTTACGCGCTGGCGACGCAGCCCACTCACGGCAAAGTCTTTCAAGGGCTGAAAGATTCGACCACACGATGTTTTTAGTTGTGTGGTTCGGTATCACTCAATCAGTGACAGGCGAGTCAACATTGAGCCGCCGACTTTTTCTAACGTGACGTCGCAAACGATGAGTGTCTCCCTTCCATCGGGAGCCTGATAAACGACAGTGCCATCTTCTGAAGCAACCGCAATTCCGCCATGCCGCCGAGTAGGGGGCAAGGCGTTTATCTCATTGATGTAACTTGCTTGGATCGTGGGACAGCGATAGCGCAAAGAAATGGACCTTACGCCTTCGGCACAGCTGTTGTGCAGGAGACTACTATCCTCGGAATAGTGGTTTACAGTTACTCCAGGCCAGAAGATGATTTGGCTCTGTTCAATGCCCGAGTCCTCAAGCTGGTCGAGCATTCCAACTTCATTGCAGACCACGAATCCGCAAAGGATCTGATCTATCATGATCGGGGCTTTGGAAGAGGCTCCGACGAAATTCCAGTTCTTAGTCCAGCCGGGTGCAATCAGCATTCTGCCACCCACATACTGAATACCGGTTACAGGATCGAGTAGGATTATAGCATTTACGTAGGAATCCGCGACAGAATATGGAGAGCCAAGGAGTACTCGGACACCATTTTTCTCTACGTGCTTGAGAATTTCATAGAGTCCTTGAGTGACTTCATCAATCCAAGCCTCTCGGGCAAAGAAGTCGTGCAAGTGTTGCCCCCAACCTGTAACCATCATCTCTGGCAAGAGTGCAACATCAGCCTCTTTATCCGTAGCTATCTCAATGGACCGTATCGCAGTCTTCACATTCTCAGTCAATTGGCTGGACATTGAAACTTGGAAAGAACAGATTCGCATAGTGATTTTCTTTTTCGTAGATGGAGTGGTTTCTGCTTCTGTACATAATTTGTCAGGGTGAGATGGTAGGAGAACCTTGCGCCGCTTGCGTGTAATGTTACCGTCGTACCCGAATCGCGAAGCGGTTGCGCGGAGGGCACAGCCCGAAGTCGGACACGGACGTGTTAGCAGAAATCAGGCCGCTCAGGCCGCAGTCAGCAAAATAGGCCGGCCATCGGTAATAACGACAGTATGCTCAAAATGAGCCGAAAGAGATCCATTTGAGGTCCTCACGGTCCAACCGTCGCAATCTTCAACGGCTTGGGCTGGATGCTCGGCAATCATAGGCTCGATGGTGATCACAAGACCATTCGTAAGCGGCTTTGAATCGAGCGGATTGTAGGTGTTTGCAACGATGGGGTCTTCATGGATAACCCGACCTATCCCGTGTCCCGCAAGCTCATTGACAACCCAGAATCCTTGTCGTTTCACCTCGTGCTCTACGGCATGGCCGATGCAATTGATCGGTTTGTTTGCACGAGCTACGGCCACCGCCTTTTCGAATGCCGTACGGGCACATCGACACAATCTATCGGCTTTCGCGGAATATGGAGGAATCGGGATGGTGATTGCTGCATCTGCAATGTAGCCGTTCAGTTCAGCGGTGACATCCAGGCTTACAATGTCACCCTGTTCCAGCACTCGGTCACTCGGAATACCGTGAATGATCTCGTCATTGACACTGATAAGATTGACGCCGGGAAAACCGTAAAACAGCCGAGGTGCGGACGTTGCCCCGTATCGATTGAGCACCAACTCGCCAACGCGATCAACTTTCGCTGTGGTTACTCCGGCGCGAACAGCACTCGCCATTGCCTTTAATGTAGCGGCAACCACCTGCCCTGCCTGTGCAAGGCCTTCGAAATCCTCAGGACATTCTATCGACAATGGAACCACTCCTTTTTGAAGGTGGTGACTCTCAATCTTGATTTATGCTAACTACGGGATTAACGAACTGTTACGGTAATTCATATTGAACTGACCGTTCAGTCAAATGCCGTCCCGGTTTGGTATCCGGAAAAAGCCATGTTTGGGGTTGATATTGGCACTTGTGATCTTGCACCGCCTTCGGGCTCGTGAGACCTTCACAAGCTGACGGTAAGCATCGGGTTGGCTGATTCTTGCCTTTCAATCTATGCCTTCGATTGCAGCCTCGCCCATACGAATCGCCGCATCAGGGAGAGCGAGTATTCGGTCTTCCAATCCCCAGGTTCTCCGATTAGGCGACTTCGGACCCCATTTCCGGTGGAGTTGGCAGAGACGTTTGGCATAGTAGGCCGCGAAGATGAACGGGAGTGCGGTACGTTCATCATCTGAGGGAGGCCGGACCGAAAAGTACCCCTCCACGAACCGCTGCATTTCCTCATCGGAGAGTATCGACGCGGTCTACGACCTCTCCTTCCAAGAAGCTCTCCACCGAAATCACCAGGTCTCGAACGGACTTGTAGAGGCTACCATCCGTGGTTGGACGGATGTCAGGACACGGCGCGCCGTGATCGGCAAGGTGTCGAACAAACTCCACAATGGTTTTGGGATGGGTCGAGCCGTCCCACCCCGGATTCACGCGGAACACAACGCGTCCGTCCCGCAGACTATCACAAAAGAAGACGCACCGCGAATTCGCCCTGCGGACGCTGGTTACTTCCAGATCCCAGAATCGCTTGCAGAGATCCATAATTTCTGACTGATCAGGCAGCGGGCCCGTTTCGTCTCTATATCTGGGATAGCGTGGTTCCATTGGTTTTCTCGGCCCAGGACTGGCCGTAGCGGCGCATTGCAGGTAACGGCCTGCGGTTGCCTAAGTGGCAATGCATCAGGAAACAGATCACCTGTTTTCCATCAGCCAACCCATCACTCACGGCCACTTGGGTTGGAGCGACCGAAGGGAGCGCAACTGGCAACCGTCTTGTTGTGTGCTGTGCCAGCCTGGGGTGGGGAGCGGACGAACAACACTTGCAGAAATCCCGCCAGATAGGTCGTCTAGCGGGAACCGAAAAAATTTGCCGCGTCTATGATCGCCACAGCCTCAGATTGGAATCTCTATGTAGTCACCTGGAGCTATTTTATCAACAGCCGCCTGGATGTCATCGATTCGCAACTGGATTCGTGGCCATGAAGTCGAAAGCAGAACGATGATCGCCAGCTGTCTGCCGGACAGATTCTGTTGGTATCGAAGATTTTGGTCTGTAGAGATCAAGAGTTGGTAGTCATCCTGCTCACTTGCCTGAAGCAACTCGCTATTTTGAAGGTGGGACCATCCCCGCTCAAAGGCGGTATCGACCGAGTGATTTGACAGATATCGTCGAAGAGGCACGGGGGTGCCCTGATCAAATAGAATTCTCATGAATCAACAGAGCCCGCCAACGCCTTCACTTCGTGATCGAGAACCGTTTCGATCTGCCATCGTTTTACGCCGGGGAACCATTCCAGAAACTGCTCAATCGAAGCCCCATCTTTGAGATTCTCGAAAAGCGCGGATACAGGAACCCGAGTGCCACGAAATATCCAGGCTCCACTGACCTTTTTGGGATGGCGCTCAACCGCATCGCATGTTTCCCAATTTGTCATACATTTACTCCATTTTCAATCTGCCTGGTGGTATAACCTCAGCCAATAGTATGAAAAAATAGCGCTATCCGTTGGGATAAACAAGAGGATTATAGGTGGTGCATAGCCCCAACAGCATCGAGTCGATATTGGTTGCCATCGTATGCAATCGTCGTAACGGAGCATTCACGCATGACTTCACCACTGTATGGGTTATTGCAGAATTTCGGACTGATGCGACTCAGTTCTTCAAACGAAAAAACGTTGAGAAGGAAGTCTGCTAAGACACCACCATGGGTCACCCCAATCACAGTATCTTTGGATGACTGACGATAGCAATCGGAAACAAATGCCTCAATGCGTCTGCCAGCCTCAATGCTTGAATCGCCAACACTGGGTCGGTAATCTCGCTCTCTGTTACAACGCTCCCACTGAGCTATGAATGCATCGAAAGATTGGCCTTCGATATCACCCCAATTCATCCGCTCACGTAGCCGTGAATCTTCAGTAACTTCAAGATTCAAAATGGTGGCGATGATCTCTGCTGTCTCTCTTGTTCGTGCCAGGGGACTGCTGAAGATTCGCGCGATGCCATTTGATGCTAACTTCCGGGCGAGTAGTCCTGCCTCTTCTCGTCCCTTTGATGTCAATGAAGGGTCGCCGATCTTGCGGTCTCTCTTACCGTGGCGAATGAAGTGAAAACGCATTAAAATTAAATCTACCTATCTTTCGATTTTTCTTGTACACAATTTGCCGGAGTGAGGTTGGAGGGAACTCTTGCACCGCTTCAGGTGTCAATCACCTCCTCGAATGATACACGAGGAATCGCTCGAACTCAAGAATCGTCTGAACGACATGTGCATCTACTTCCCAAGAATCATCTTTTCGTTGTATCACATTATTTTGTAGTAGAGCACGAACATCAGACACTCTTTGGAGCATGACTTTTGGACGGATATCGGTAGTGCCTACATCCATGTAAAATGACTCTGACACACCGCTTTGTCTAGGCAGTCCATCTATTACTTCTTTGAGCTTGGTCTTATCTGAGAGTAATTGTCCCATTTCATGTACATAGTCGAAACCGTTGTCCTCGTACGCAGAAAAAAGGAACTCGTCTTTATCCTGCAGTTCAATGTCCGTTGCTCTCCTGAAGCGTTTTACGTGTTTTTTGCGTTTTCTCCGCGTGAGTTTTTCCGAAACAAAGTCTACTGAAAAAATGACCGTAAGCAACAGAAGGGTGAGCCCTAAAAAATATAAAATCAGCCTTGCTGCCTGCACCCAGACTCCACCCGCGAAGACAAGGTGCCAGTAAGACATTTCGCTTTCAGCGCTTGATTGCTCAGTGAGGTAGAAAGTCCTAATACCAGCAATTTTGCCCTGTGGGGAAAGTATTGGTGTCCAACCTTGGGTATGCAAAATCAGAGCCTTGAACATAAAGTACTCCTTACTCTCTAAGATTACTGGCTCGAAGACGCAAAGTAAGCTATCAGTGAGTGAAACGCGCAGATTTGATATCAAATATCGGCTGCTAGCTTCGAGCAATTCCACTCGTAGCAACTTACCGGTTGAGAAGGTAAAGCCAAGTGGTTCCCTTTTGTCGTAATGGCCCATGAGAATGGCCGTCTCACCAGAGTTGACCACTCGGACTACTACTACCCTAAGGGCCTGCTTGGACTTCTTAATATCAAGCCCATCATATAAGATTTCCAACTTTCCCAAATCTTCTCGAACGTCGAGAACGCTCGTATTGCTTACTATTTCGAATCTCAGTTGCGGTTTGCGGTCTCTGAAAAATTCCGAGTATATTGCCAAACTGCCAAACAATAGGGCGATGATGAAGCCCAAGAGCGACCAATTATATTTATTCTTGATGGTGTTTAGAGAATCTCGTAAGCCCATAGCGTTTCATCTTTGAATAAAAGTTCTCGCACTGCAATCCAGAATCTATGATGGAGTATTCTGGGTAGTGTATATAACTGTTCTATTTCTGTTTTTTAGCACAGGACGCGCCATTGCTTTTAGGGCTGCATGGTCGCTAACGACTTCACAATTCACGACCCTGCGATGTGGGGTGAAAGAAGCGCCAAGGAGCGTAAGCGAAGCGGCGTAAATTGCTCTGTTAGGTAGAGCGAGAATATCACAAGCACACTAACTATTGTCATCGATCTGTGAAGCGTTACTCAATTCGCGAGATGTCCGTTCAGCAAGCAACGAAGTATCTATGAGGAATTTTAAACAGAATCGTGCACGGGCTTGGTCATAGAAGCTATCGTCTCTTATTTGAACTATAGATATTTTGCCTCCCACAGTTCTGTGGACGATAGGAATTATAGCTTTAAATCTACGGTAATCTCTAAGATCTACACCATTTATGAGTAATTGCAGGTCTGTATGAATAGTACTGAACTTTTCTTCTAATTCTCGAGTAAAATATTCAAGGGAATTTCGAAGGTCCGAGTCGTCTACTTCAGGTGGTCTAATATTTAAAATTCCGGACCAACGCTCCTCCTCAATCCGAGGAAAAAGACTTAAAACTTCATGCCATAGTACAGCGCATTTTTTGATAGCATCAATGTACTGGTCTCTTTGAATATCTTGCTCCGCCTCTTTTAGTTTACTCTTAATGTTCTCGTTTTGTACTGCATCGATAATAGAAACATCACTAAAATTGATATTTAGAAATCGTTCAGAGGATAGAAATAAAAAGGAATGTATATTGATAGCAATAGCCCGGATATCTTCAGATCTAGGTAACATGCCCATATGTTTAAAATCAACCCTCGCCTTGTTTAGCCTGAAAAGTTCCTGGCGCCCAGGGATGGTTTTATCTGTCTTCGTTTCTATTTTGTTAATAAGCCCACTAAAGCTCTCGTGCTCTTTAAAAGGAGCTTCTACACTCTCTCCAATAATTCGTAAGACTATTTCTACACAATCATGGAGGGACAAAACCGCGAACCCTTCAGAATGCTGCCCACCGGTATCAAGCTGTCTGATAGCTTGCTCAAGTAGTAGTCTGGAAATCAACAGACGTTCCATTTGATGAGGAGTTACATCCATATCGCTAGTATTACTCATCTCCTTTCATATAACCACGGAATTAAGAACAGTTACGGTAATACATACTAAATCTATGTATCTCCGATCTTGCGGGAATTCTTCTCTTTATTTCTTGTCTCTAACCATCGCTTTAGCGAACGTTGGCTTTCTCCTGAAGGTCGGCCAGCCCATACATTTTCGATGCTAATATCTTCATCCAGATCAGGCCAATGAATGCCTTCGCCTCGACCAATGAGTCGCCAATTATTGCGCTCTTGAGGGCTGCCAGGCAATAGACGGGGATACCATTCTAAAGGGACGCTTATGCTTCGTCCATCGACTAAGTCTATAATTAGTGCATCGTCGATAGATATACGCTCCGCAAGCACAGGTTTGCCTGTAATATATATCATTGTTTGACAATGATTTAGAAACTAAAAGCCCACGTCCTTTGACTGTGGGCTTTTTGTATGATCCTACCTCTCGCAACTGGTTTATAGATCAGATTTCGGTCTTTTCCTTCAGAGACAGAAGTTGATCGCGCAATTCTGCGGCGCGTTCGAAGTCTTCGAGGCCCACGGCTTCGCGGATCTGGTCGCGCAAGTCCTGGGACAGGGATTTGGGGCGGTCGCGGCGAATCTCGTCTGCCCATTCCTGGAGGAAGGCGATTTCTTCACTTTCGTCAATGAGGTCGTGACGGTCAAATTCTCTGAAGAAGGCTCGGAGTTCGTCAATGCCGTCGTCAATTTTTGACAGTGCCATGTCGTAGGCTTCGCGTTCGAGGTACATCAGGACTTCGGCCCTTACGCGGTGTCCAATGACAAAGGGACGATAGTGCTCAAACGCTATGCGGTCTTCCTCGTCTTCTGCGTATTCTTTGACAAAGTCGAAAAGTTCGAGGTTGCGTTCTGCGTCTTTTTTGGCGTTGAGATATTCGCCTATTTCGAGAAAGCTAATGCGGCGATGATAATATTGGAGGGCTTCCATCTGGAGTTCCATACAATTTTCAGAATTGAGCACAAAGTTTTCTGGACCGCGTTTTTGTGCCTGCGCTTTGTAATAGTGCAAGAGCGATTCATACCCTTCGGGCTGTTGGCCGTCGGGGCGACCGGTGACATCCATTTGCAAGATGCCCATTTCGATGCGGAGTTGAACTTTGGTACGACCATCATTTCCTCTGATTTTGCGAACACACAATTGCCCGGGTTCACAGGGCCAGTCATCCAGAAGAGGCTGAATATCTTTACTCATCGGTGCGTATCCTCCATTGATAAATTGGCTTAGGAAAATAAGCTCGAAAGCAGTTTACGATAATCACTATATGTTGTCAAGAAATTAGCGGAGAAAGGTGGGGGTATGATTTTCACGCATCATCTCGTACTTCGGGTATTGACACACCCAGTTCATTTGCTGTTTCGACTGTGTTGTCCCAGGTTTCGTCTTCGATAAAGACACCTTCGGCTTCGCGTTTGGCGCGTGTGTCGTGTTCGATTTCCCCTGGGAGATAGATTTTATCGACGCCGGGCTGGGTTCGGGAAGACTTGATCCAGTCGCAGAGACGGTCAATTTCGTTGAGATAATCGGAGAGATCGATAAAGCTGTCGATTTTGATGGCGATGGCGATATAGCCGCTGCCGCCTCGCGTGGGTTGTTCCGAACTGCATCCCGCCCATGAGAGACCGCCCGCGATGGCGTCGATCATCATGCCCAGGCCATATCCCTTGTGGCCCTGAGGTCCGCCCAGAGGTAGCATTGCCACAGCGTCACCGTTACCTTTGAAGCGATTGGGGTCATTCACGGGATTGCCGTCTGAGTCTATGAGCCAGCCATCGGGTGTTTGTTGCCCGCGCGCGCGATACACATCGACTTTGCCACCGGCAGACATGCTGGTGGTTATGTCGAGCATGAGGGGAGGACCGTTGGGTGTGGGGGCACTGAAGGCGATGGGATTGGGGGGGAGGCGTCGGCTCGTGCCGCCAAAGGGAGCGGTGAAGCGCCCACCGCCATTGAGCATGAGCAGGCCAATGCAGTTGCGTTCAGCCGCTTTGGGCGGATAATCGCCCAGGCGACCGATATGACTGGATCGGTGGACAGCTACGGCGCCGATGGTGTGTTCGAGGGCGCGGTCGGTAGCCATTTGCATGGCTTTGTGGGCGACGACAATGCCGATGGTGCGCTCGGCATCAATGACGGCTGAGACCGGGGTTTCTCGAATGATTTTGAGTTCGCGCACGGGTTTGATATTGCCGCTTGTGATGGCGCGAATATAGCCCGGCGTGCGAATAACACCGTGCGAATCGTGGCCGTAGAGGTTGGCATCCACGAGGTGGTCGGCTACGATGTGAGCCTGATCTTCTGGAAATCCCGCAGCGCTGTAGAGTTCGCGTTCCAGGGTTCGAAGATGCGTTGCGTCAATAATGGGCATATAGTATATGTCCTTTCAAAAAAGATGATGGTGTGCTATGATCCGTCTATTGGATCGCCTGGCGAACCCAATCGAGTGCGGAGAGCGGCATGATGCCATAGTTATAAAAGGCGAATTTGGTCACGCCTTGCTCTCGGGCCGCTTGTAGATTGGCACAGAGGGTTTCTGCATCGGGGGAGGCTGGGGGATAGGCTTGAAGTCCGACAACGAGTTGGTCTGGACTCTGGAGGATGGGCAAGAGTTCAGAGACTCGCGTTCTGGTGCGTTGGGGATCAGCAGTATAAGAAAGAATTTCTACGCTGTCAGCAATTTGTGCAATGGCTTTGGGATTTGATCCCGTGATCGTTGAATCACCCATCAAGATATAGGAGAGCGGGACATCCACGGACGCTTTGAGTTCGCGTACGAGGGATGTGACAATTTCTTCGCGCATGGCGTCAAATGCTCCGAGATCTGGTATTGTGCGTTTGAGGTCTGTGATGGTTTCCCGGACGGGTTGACCAGTTTCAAAGGCCGTGCGGATTTTTGCGGTGACAGCGCTTTGTAGCCGGGCAATGTCGATATTGGCTTCCATCGCCTGTTTTTTGCAGCTATCGCAGAAACAAAGTGAAAAGAGGTAGCGTCCGCCAGCCCCCAGGTCAATACCGTGTTTGGCGTGATAGTGCAGATGGCCCCAACCGGAGTAGGCGAGGGATTCGCATTCGAGGAGGGAGATGCCGTAGTTGAGAACCAGATCCCGAGAGAGCGCGATGGCAAAGGCGCGCACGTCTGGGTTTGCCGGGCAGAGAGCCGATTTGCTGATGTCACCTGTGCAGCGGACTTCGGCACATTCGGGGTGGGATTGCGCCTGATGGGAGTTGTGAAAATAGACGGTCCATGAATTGAGATTTATGTCTGCGGATGCTGCTGCTTTTGCTGCTTCGCCCCACCAGTTTTCGTTTTGCATCAAAGGGCTAACATGTGGTTTGATCGCGCCGTAAAGCGATTCCTGTGGCTCAAAATAAATTGCTGATTGTGAGACCTCGAGTGTGTTATTGGCGGGTAGATGGGGACGCAACATGTCAAAGGTGTGGTAAGCCGATGCGAGGTTGATGGCGTCGAGTTTAACTTCTTCGCGGAGTTTGTGCAGGACGGCGTCATAACCTTCGTCGCGTAAATCCCAGGGATAAGTCCACATGGTGGCGTTGAGTGCAGGCATTGGGATGCTCCTTTCACTGTTTGAGACATGGTATTTTCATTTTGGATAATTTCAAAGTGATTTTTGAGACGGGTTGAAAGGGGATTGACTTTTTTCCTAAAATATGGTATAACCTGTTTTTGTATTCAACATTGTTTGGAGGAATGGATGACAAAACTCGGATTGGGTGTGATAGGATGCGGCAATATGGGCGTGAGCCTGGCCAATGGTGCGCGAGACCTGGACTGCGCCGAGGTGGTTTGTGTCAGCGATGTGGATAGTGAAAAAGGCCAGGCGCTATCTGAGAAAATGGATTGCGATTACGAGGCGGATTATCACACCATGCTGGCGCAGGAGGATGTGCAGGCAGTTATGATTGCCACGCCACCGTTTTTGCACAGTGACCCCACAATAGCAGCAGCCCAGGCGGGCGTGCATGTGTTTTGCGAAAAGCCCATGTCGCCGACGCTGGCGGGGTGTGATGCGATGATCGCCGCGTGTGAGCAAGGCGGCGTCGCGTTGGGTATTGGGCTGGTGTGTCGCTTTCACCCGGTGCATCGCAAGGTGCGCGATTTGGCTCGCGAGGGCGATTTGGGAATGCCTTTGTGTTTGATGGTGCATCGCCTGGGTGGTGGCTGGGGCGGCGTGTGGTCTGCATCGTGGCGAAAGTCAAGGGATAAAAGTGGCGGTACGCTAATGGAAGTGAATGCGCACGAAATCGATTTTATGCGTTTTGTGATGGGCGATGCGGAATCGGTTTCTGCGGCGGGTGGGCAGTTCGTGCAGATGGAGACGGATTTTCCAGATGTGGCACTCGTTTCCATCCGATTCAAAAACGGTGGGGTAGGCGTATTGCACTCCAGTCAGGCAAGTGCTATTGGCGGTTATGGCGGGCGGTTGGATTGCGCCGAAGGCTCGGTGGTCTTTCCTACGTTTTGGGGCGGTGAAGGTGGTTTGCGCTACAAGCGATACGATGGTGATGAAACGGCGATTGCCGCATCGGAGTTGTCGCAAGATGAAAGCCCGGTGAGCCAGGAGATTCGCGCATTTTGCGAAGCTGTGCTCAATGGGGAAGATCCGCCAGTGTCTGGCGCAGATGGCAGGGCAGCTGTGGAAATAGCGTTGGCGGCTTATCGGTCCATTGAAACGGGCGAAGCGATTGCGCTCCCATTTGAGGAATGAAGTGTCATGGCGCGAAAATTTGAGATTCCAGAATTTTACAAAAGTCCGATTATTTCGCAGGTCAAAAGCGCGCGACAATTATCGGATCCCAAAAAGCGCGATTTGCAGCCCTCGGTGCTGGATTTTGGGCCTGTGCGATTTTTTTTGGCGCGGCATTTTGGGTTTTGCTTTGGCGTGGAGAATGCCATTGAAATCGCGTATAAGACCCTGGAAGCCCATTCGGACCGGCGCGTGTTTTTTCTGAGTGAGATGATTCACAATCCCAATGTGAATGCGGATTTGCAGGATCGCGGCGTGAAGTTTATGTTTACGCCCTCTGGCGAACAGCTCATTCCGTGGGACGAACTTGTACCCGAAGATATCGTGGTGGTGCCCGCTTTTGGTACAACCGTGGGAACGCAAGAGGAATTGGCCCGGCGGGGGATTGATCCCTATCAGTACAATACTACCTGTCCATTTGTCGAAAGGGTGTGGAAGCGCAGTGCCCAATTGGGAGATGGGGATTATACTGTTATTATTCACGGGAAGACCATACACGAAGAGACGCGGGCGACTTTTTCACACGCGGTTCAAAATGCAGAGGTCGTAGCTGTACTGAATTTGAAAGAGGCGCGTATTTTAGCAGATATTATTCGGGGCAAACGCGATCCCGATGCTTTTGAACGGCATTTTAGACACAAGTGCTCACAGGGATTTGACCCCAGCATCCATTTGTCGCGTATCGGTGTGGTGAATCAGACGACGATGTTGGCTACTGAAACGCATAAAATAGCTGAGATCATTCGGCAGGCACTCATGGATCGATATGGAGTGGAGAATATCGAAGATCATTTTGCGGATACATCAGATACGCTTTGTTATGCCACCAACGAAAACCAGAATGCGACATACACGCTTATCGAGCAGGGGGCAGACATCGCTCTGGTTGTAGGGGGCTACAATTCTTCGAATACATCACATATTGTGGAATTGTGCGAGGAAGCTATGCCGACGTTTTTTGTGAAGGATGCCGGGGAGTTGGTTTCAGAACGCGAAATTCGGCACTATTGCCTCAGGTCGCATGGGGTGGAGATTGCCGAGAATTGGTTGCCCGATAAAAGACCTGTGGATGTCGCACTGACATGCGGTGCTTCGTGTCCCGATGCCGTGGTGGATGGTGTGCTGTTGCGGGTGTTGTCTTTTTTTCCCGATGCGCGGGATGTGAATGATGCGCTGGCATCGTACAGGGCGATGGAGCCTGTGTAATATGGGGTTACCCCTCTCCTAAGACTTCGAGAAGTCTGCGAACTTTTTCCAGTGATTCCTGTTTCTGCAAGCGCAGTAGTGCAGAAAGCACGGCTTTTCCGTCTTCGGAAGACAGTAAAATATTCAGTTCTCTGAGTTGTTCTGTCGTGAGTGTATTAATCCGGTCGCTTACAATACTGCTCAACTCGGGATCGCGCTCTCGCGGGTAAACGATAGTTGTTGTACCCAGGAGGACATCCGGCGAAACGCCCAGGGCAGTAGCAATAGCGACCAGAGTATCGGTTCGAGGCACTTTTGTCTCTGCTTCAATGCGAGATACTGTTGCCTGATCAATATTAGCCGCATTGGCGAGGTCGAGTTGAGACCAGTTTTTTGCGTGCCGTAATTCCCTTATTTTTCGTCCAGTTACGATCATAAATGAAAAATAAGGTAATTTTATGGATTTATATATGCTCATAAGCATATATTTTGATTAAAAATATGTATTTATACATATTATACGTTTGCATTTTGGGATTGGAGCCGCTATGAGAAAAATGTATTGGACAGATCTGAGAACTTCTAAAATTCAGTGTGCAAACACAGATGGTTCAAATGTCAAAGATCTCGTTACTACCGGATTGCGTATTCCAAATAGCATCGCCCTGGATGGAGACGAGGGTAAGATGTACTGGACGGACGCTGGGACGTCCAAAATTCAGCGTGCAAACCTGGATGGTTCAGATGTCGAAGATCTCATTACTGACGATATATATCTTCCAGGTGGAATGACGGTGTATGGAAAAAAAAGAAAAATATATTGGACAGATGCGGCCTGGGGAGAGACCGTGGAGTGCAAAGTACAACGAGCTGATCTGGATGGCTCTCAGGTCGAAACCCTCGTTTTCACCGAAATGAGTATTCCCAACGGTATCGTCCTGGACCTGGACATGGGTAAGATATACTGGACGGACTTAACTAAAATTCAACGTGCGAACCTGGATGGTTCTTATGTTGAAACTCTCGTTTTCACCGAATTACTGCCATTGGGGATTGCCTTAGACGTGGGTGAAGGGAAGATGTACTGGACGAACTATAAGGGTGCTGGCGTGTCTAAAATTCAACGCGCGAACCTTGATGGCTCCGATGTTGAAGATCTCGTTATCGCGGGATTGGATCGCCCGTCGGGTATTGCTTTAGACGTCGTCAAAGGGAAGATGTACTGGGGGGACTACGACAACTATGGCGTGTCTAAAATTCAATGTGCGAATTTAGATGGTTCAGATGTTGAAGATCTCGTGACTGAGGGATTGGATCGCCCATCGGGTATTGCACTGTGTTGCTTCTAATACTTCCACCTTTTCAAGGGTTGACTTTCACCTTTGCATGGGCTATATTGGAACCACACAAGAAAGGAGGTGGTCGAATGAGTGAAATGACCAGTGGAGGTGGCTGTCGTTAGGTGCGCCTCTGCCAGGAGCGGGAATAGCATCTCGAATGGTAGCGCACCTGGCAATCCAAGACAGCCATCGAGCGGTTTGTTATCTGCCACATTGGCGATTTTTTGACAATCGCGAGGCAGAAATTTCCGTCAGACGATGCGCCGCACGGAGATGGGTCGGTTTTCCGACACCCGACGTGTGGCGCTTTTTTGTGGGTTTCTAACTTGACAAAATTGGATTATACTGTACCTTCAAAGGCTTAAAATACTTTGCGATTTCAAAATTTGGAGAGGAAATGAGCGATGATGACACCGAGTGCCAAAAAAGGTGATGTTGAACAAACCTGGTATGTCGCAGATGCGGAAGGCAAGATACTGGGGCGATTTGCCAGTGGCGTTGCCCGAATTTTGCGCGGCAAACACAAGCCTTTTTATACCCCCCATGTTGATACGGGGGATCATGTGATTATTGTAAATGCCGAGAAAATACAGGTGAAGGGCAATAATAAAGCCCAGCAGAAGGTTTATACGAGTTATAGTGGGTATCCCAGCGGGCTTAAGAAGCAAACACTGGAAGATGCGCTGGAAAAGCGTCCCACGTTTGTACTCGAGCACGCGATTCGGGGTATGTTGCCCCACAATAGATTGGGGCGGCAGATGATCAAAAAGGTCCGTATTTACGCCGGGCCAGAGCACCCACACCAGGCTCAGTCTCCTGAGCCTATTGATTTATAGAGGAGGTGATTATTTGGCAGTTGAACCACTGAGTTCTGCTACGGGACGTCGCAAAACATCGACGGCGCATGTGAAACTTTTCCCCGGGACGGGGGCGATTACTATCAATGGGCTTTCCGCGCTCGATTATCTCAAACGGGAGACATTGGTGATGATTATCGAACAGCCCTTAGATGTGACCGAGACCCGGGGGACTTATGACATTGTTGCCAAAGCAAAGGGGGGCGGTTTGACCGGTCAGGCCGGCGCCGTGCGATTGGGTATTGCGCGCAGTTTGCAAGGCGTGAATACGGGCAATCACAAACCCCTGCGCCAGGCGGGCTTGCTCACGCGCGATCCGCGCAAAGTGGAACGAAAAAAACCCGGGCAGCCCGGCGCGCGCAAAAAATTCCAATTTTCCAAGCGTTAAACCAGAATATTTCTGGATCTCACATGCATTCTGATTGCTTCATGGGTGCCAGATGGCAATGCGGCAAGATGAGGGATGCAGAGGACAAACCCAAAGTGCAGGAGGTGACATGGCTGTTGTTTCAATGAGGCAACTGCTCGAATCTGGCGTCCACTTCGGGCATCAAACCCGACGGTGGAATCCAAAGATGCAGAAGTACATTTTTACAGAACGCAATGGTATTTATATTGTCGATTTGCAAAAGACCCAGACGCAAATCGACACGGCATATCAGGCTGTGCGCAAGGCTGCTGAAACAGGCCAGCCGATTCTTTTTGTCGGCACGAAGAAACAGGCTAAAGACATCATTTCAGATGCCGCTGAGCGCTGCGACATGTTTTTTGTCAACAACCGCTGGTTGGGGGGCATGCTGACGAATTTTCAGACTATTCGGCAGAGCATTCGCCGCCTGGACACGCTGGATAAAATGGCCGGTGATGGCACATACCAGCAGTTGACAAAAAAGGAAGTGTTGCGTTTGGAACGCGAGCGCGATAAGTTGCAAAAATCCCTGGGCGGGATTCGCAGCATGGGGCGTTTGCCAGCCCTCGTATTTGTCGTGGATACCAAAAAGGAAAAAATCGCAGTCGCCGAAGCGCGTCGTCTGGAAATTCCGATTGTGGCGATTGTCGATACCAACTGCGACCCGGACGAGGTTGACCATCCCATTCCAGGCAATGATGATGCAATGCGGTCCATTGCGCTGATTACAAATTTGATGGCCGAGGCCGTAATTGAGGGGACAACTGTTCGAGAGGATGAAGTAGAAGATGCCCCTGTGCCGGATGCAGGCCCTGAGATTACAGAAATTGATCCCAGCAATAATTAAATCAAAAGAAGATGGAGATTGAAATGGCTATTTCTGCAAAAATGGTTCAGGAGTTGCGTGCCAGAACCAATGTGGGCATGATGGATTGTAAACGAGCGCTTGAAGAGGCCGATGGCGTCATGGATAAGGCTGTTGAGTTGTTGCGTAAACGGGGGATTGCCAAAGCCGAGAGCAGGGCGGGACGTCAGGCTAAAGAGGGAGCGATTGCGTCTTATATCCATGCGGGAAGCCAATTGGGAGTTTTGCTCGAGATCAATAGCGAGACCGACTTTGTAGCGCGTACCGATGAGTTCCAGACGTTTTCAAAAGATGTGGCTATGCACATCGCCGCTGCCGCACCTCTTGTAGTGAATCGCGAGGATGTAGATGCCGAAATGCTGGAAAAGGAAAAGAATATTTATCGCGATCAGGCACTCAGCGAAGGCAAACCCGAGCATATCGTGGATCGAATTGTGGAAGGCCGCATGGAAAAGTACTATCAAGAAGTGGTCTTGATGGAGCAGGCTTTTGTCAAAGACCCGGACAAAACCATTCAGGATCTGCACTCAGACCTGGTGGCCAAATGCGGCGAAAATATCACCATTCGCCGATTCGCCCGTTTTGTCCTGGGTGAGGAGAGTTAAGCGTCAATAAATGCCCAGAGGAGGTGCGCCGTGATTGATGAGATTATGGCCGAAGCGCGAACGGCCATGCAAAAGTCTGTGATAGCGTTGCAAAATGAAATGGGTACAGTACGCACCGGGCGTGCCAACGCGCATTTGCTGGATCAAATTCGAGTCGAGTATTACGGTACACAGGTGCCGATTAATCAGGTCGCCACGGTGGGTGTGCCAGAACCGCGTTTGATTGCGATTCAGCCCTGGGATAAGTCGGCGATTCCGCTGATTGAAAAGGCAATTCTGGAATCGAATTTGGGATTGACGCCAGCTAACGATGGTACAATTATTCGGTTGCCCATTCCGCAGTTGACGGAAGATCGCAGGCGAGAGTTAGTGCGGGTGGTAAGGCAATATGCCGAAGAAAGCCGCGTTTCGGTTCGCAATACCCGTCGCGATGCCAATGAACTCATCCGCGATGCACAAAAAGAAGGCGAGATTCCCGAAGACGATGCCAGGCGCACAACAGATCGCGTGCAGGATTTGACCGACGAGTTTGTCGCGAAAATCGATGAGGTGTTAAAAGAAAAAGAAGAAGAAATTATGGAAGTTTGATGCGGAACGAGATCTGCTGAATTGAAGAGGCCATCTCCATTGCGAGGTGGCCTTTTGGTTTTTAAGTCTGAGGAGTTCCCCGGCTCCCTTTAATATCTGATCGCATAGATCTCGACAAATTCGCCGTAGTGCCAGACGTAATACGCCGTGCGATAGTGCGATTTGGACCTGCCTGTTGTTCGGGTGGCGCGTTCGACGGCTTCGGGAGGGTTGACGATCAGGAGTTTGCTGTCGAGGCGAAAGCGAAAGCCCAGATGTGTGACGAAGGGCGCGAAGATTACACTGCCTGTTCGCACGTCGATAACGGCGAATTGCTGGCATTCTTCGCCGCAAAACCACCGCACAATGGTTTGATCGCCCGCAAAATTGGGACCGATTTTGGCACCGTGAATCAAGCGGTCTTTGAATCGAAGCGCGCGCGGATGGCTCACGAGATTGACAGGACGCGGTTTGTCTTTGTAAATTTGGTATTCGGGAATCGCAAACTGTTCAAATTCGGGCATTTCAGTCACGGGACCAGGCGCTTCGGGTAACTCGAGTTCGGGCATACAGGCGAAAAAAAACAAAAACAGGATGAGGGGGACCGCCTGATATTTTTTGTATTTTGCGATTTTCATGATGTCAAATATAAGGCTTTTTAGTCAAGTCGGGCTATCATTTACCCAATTGAAAACAGGTTTAGTTTATGAGGTGGTCCATGAAAGACAAACTAAATGCGGTTGTTCAAGCGCACAATTTTTCGGGTGTGGTTCTCGTCGTGCGGTCGAGAGAGCGATTATTGGCACAGGGATATGGGATGGCTGACCTGGAAAACAACGTGCCACATGCCCTGCATACCAAATTTCGCATTGGCTCTATAACCAAGACATTTACCGCAATGGCGGTGATGATATTGGCGGAGCAGGGCAAACTCCAAATAGACAATTTGCTCTCTGAGTATTTACCGGACATTCCCGATCACTGGACCGGGATCACATTACACCATCTGCTGAGCAATACGGCGGGGATCAGGCATGTGTGGGAACTGCCTGGTTTTTCCGATACCATGTCGCTGAAAGCAACCTCTGCCGAGACAATTCAAAAAGTTGTGGACCGGCCTCTCGTGGCGCCGCCGGGTACAAAATACCACTATAGCGGAACGGGATTTTTTGTCTTGTCGCGAGTGATCGAAAAAGTGTCGGGTCAATCATATCAGACTTTTTTGAAAGCGCACATATTTGACCCTATAGAGATGACCGATACGGGATGCGATCATCCCGATCCAATTTTGCCACATCGCGCACGCGGATATGCACCTGCAGAGAATGGCGTGATCAATTCTCCGATGATCTATATGCCGATTCTGACCGGTGGGGGAAATTTGTATTCCACAGCAGAAGATCTGGCGAAGTGGGATACCGCGCTCGGCGATGGCAAACTGATTTCACAGGCATCTTATGAGCAGATGTTTACGCCGGTGTTGAACAATTACGCCTGCGGCTGGCGCGTGGAGGACAATGGATCTGTTATGCACGGCGGTGGGGTATCGGGATTCAACACGGTTTTGTTGCGGTTTTTAGATGACGAGGTCTGTATTATTGTATTGAGCAATGTGAATCCCGCTCCTGTAAAATCCATTGCGCAACAACTCGCGGCGGTTGTGTTTGCCTGAGCAACACTGCTGAGTATTGCGCGTTGCTTGACTCCCCACTATCCATTGGGTACATTTGCATACCATTCACGTCATGATATAGAGGAGCTTGTTATGAGCAGCACATTTGGTCGCGCATTTCGCATCACCACATGGGGGGAGTCACACGGTGGTGGCGTTGGTGTTGTTCTGGATGGATGCCCGCCCGGCCTGGAGATCAGCGAAGAAGATATACAGATTGAACTCGACCGTCGCAAACCTGGCCAGAGCAAAATTACCACACAGCGCAAAGAAGAAGACCAGATAGAAATCCACTCGGGTCTTTTTGAGGGCAAAACCCTTGGCACGCCTATCTCGATGATGGTATGGAATCAGGATGCGCGTTCCAAAGATTACGAAGAAATACGCACCAAATACCGCCCTTCACACGCCGATTACACATATCAGCAAAAATACGGCATTCGCAACTGGAAAGGTGGGGGCAGAGCCAGTGCGCGCGAGACAATCGGCCGCGTTGCCGCAGGTGCGATTGCGCGCAAATTGCTCAATCGCGATTGCAATATCGACATTATCGCTTATGTGCGTCAGGTTCACACCCTTGTTGCCAATGTCGATCCCGTCGCGGTGACCCGCGAGCAGGTCGAGTCGAATATCGCCCGCGTGCCCGATTCCGAGATTGCCGAGCGAATCATTCAGCGCATCGATGCCGCCCGCAAAGATGGCGACTCGCTCGGTGGCGTGGTCGAAGCCGTTGCCCATCGCGTTCCTCCCGGCTGGGGGGAACCTGTTTTTGACAAACTCGAAGCAGACTTCGCCAAGTCCATGCTTTCATTGCCCGCCTGCAAGGGTTTCGAATCCGGCTCTGGTTTTGGCGGTATTGCGATGACTGGCTCTGCACACAACGATCCCTTTTACAACGATGGCAGCGGCATTCACACGCGCACAAATCATTCCGGCGGTATTCAGGGCGGTATCTCCAACGGCGAACCTATCGTCATTCGCGCAGCTTTCAAGCCCACTGCCACAATTTTGGCCGAGCAAGAAACCGTCGATATCCACGGCAACGCCACCACTCTCAAAGGGCGCGGTAGGCACGACCCCTGTGTCTTACCCCGCGCAGTTCCCATTGTCGAAGCGATGATGGCACTCGTACTGGCGGACCACTATTTGCGCCAGCGCGGACAAAGAGGGTGAGAAATGATCGATTCTCAAATTTTCACCTGTATTAAAAATGCCAACTCCCACGCCTATCGCTTTCCGTGGCGCAACTTTACGCATCTCTTAAAAGACCGCGCAGAGCATCAGCCAGATAAACCCGCGTTGATTTTTTGCGATTGCGATACAGATGCTCGCACGGTTATTACCTATTCTGAATTTGAGCGCCTCACCGCCGGGCTTGCGGGCCTGATGCACCGCGAATACGGCATAAGATGCGGCGATTGCGTCGGTCTGGCTTTGCCCAATTGTGCAGAGATTCCGTTGTTCACCCTCGCCCTTTTTCGCCTCGGCGCAACTTCTGTTCCTCTCGATATTGCCAAAGATGTTGCGGAGCGCAAGCGCTACAAACTGCAGAATGCCGGAGCCAGACTGCTGGTTGTTTTGCCCGAACATGCAGAAATTCAACGCCGCGCATTGCCCGATATCCAGATTGCGACAACAGAGCAGTTGCTCGCCACAGATGGATATGATGCAGTGGATATCGAACCCGAGTGGTCCGGCGATCCAGAGGACGAACAACAAACCAGTATTGTGCTATACACATCGGGTACAACAGGACATCCCAAAGGCGCATGTATTACCCGACAAAGTCTAACATCCAATGCCGATGGCATCATTCGCTGGCTCGGTTTTGATGCACGCGAACGCCTCAATCTCGTTTTACCACTTCATCATATCAATTCCACCACGTTCTCGATCACCAGCCTCCTGGTAGGGGGGAGCCTTGTGCTCAATTCGCGCTACAGCGTTTCGGCGTTCTGGCGTATCATATCGCGGGAGCGGGCGACATCTGCGAGTATTGTGCCGACGATTATGGCCGATTTGCTCGCCCGCGCCGATGACTTTGAGGGCGCGGGCTATGACATATCGTCACTAAAAAAAATTATGATCGGTTCGGCACCTGTTCAGCCCAATATTGCCTGCCAATTTGTCGATCGCTTTGGCGTCCGCCTCGTTCAGGGGTATGGTTCAACCGAAGTCAGTTTGCGCGTTACTGGCGTACCACCCGATCTGCCTGATGAACAGTACCGCGATGTACTCGAACAAAATGCCATTGGTGTTGAACTCGCCAATAATAACATAAGAATTGATGGTGGGAGAAACGAAGGCGAGGTCGGTGAAATTCTCCTGCGCGGTCCCGTGGTTGCCAATGGTTACCTCAACCAGCCCGAAGATACTGCCGAAGTTTTTTCCAATGGCTGGTTCCGCAGTGGCGACATGGGGTATTTCCGCGACATGTATAACCATCGTTTCTACTTTATGCACAGCCGGAAGAAAGAAATCATCATCAAAGGCGGTGTCAATATATCACCCATCGCCGTTGAAAATGCCCTGCTCGACGCCTGTCCAGAACTCGACGCTGTTTATGTGATTGGACTTCGTCATGACCGATGGGGAGAAGACGTTTGTGCCGCAGCTATTTTTAAATCTGGGATTGACCAGTCCGAAGCAGCTCAGGATATTCTCAAACGCGGACAAAGCGGCCAAATCCCGGGGCTGAGTACCTATGAGGCTCCTTCGCGCATTATCCCAATTACATCGGAAGACCGCCCGTTGACCTCTACGGGCAAAGTGCAGCGCAGCGCCCTGCAAGAGATTATCCAAAATCAGATTGACAACGCCTGAACTCCTATATTATATAACTGCGGTGGGTGGTGGGGACTGGCTACTGACCACTTTCTGGTGATTGTCATGATGCGTATTTTTCTCCTTCTATTTCGTCTCTTGCGCGTACGTGGTGTTTTATCAATTATCTCTCGACTCCCAAAATACTTGCGCCTTACCTGGCGACTTTTATGGGATTCCCGCATACCTTTATTGCCCAAAGTGTTTGTCGTTTTAACTGTTTTATACGGGCTTTCTCCTTTCGATATTATCCCAGAGGCGATTCTTCCCCATATCGGATTGGGAGATGACATCGTGTTTGTTATCCTGTCTATTCGCAATCTGATCGCGGCCAGTCCGCAGAATATTGTCCAGGAGCACGCCCGCAAGATTGCAGAGAAATCGTGATTTATGTCTCGCATGGATTTTAAAACTCAGATCGCTGCCGATCTTCTGGCCTGGTATCGCGAGCACAAGCGCGATCTGCCATGGCGGCAGACAGACGATCCCTATCGCATCCTGCTGTCTGAGTTTATGCTCCAGCAAACGCAGGTCGATACCGTTATTCCCTATTACCATCGCTTTCTCGACCGTTTTCCCACGGTTTATGATCTCGCCAATGCCTCACAGGATGATGTCCTCAAAGCCTGGGAAGGGTTGGGCTATTACGCTCGCGCCCGCAATTTGCACAAAGCCGCGCATTCTATTGCTATGGACTTTGGCGGCACAGTGCCCGATACGTACGACGAACTCAAATCCCTGCCAGGCTTTGGTCCTTATACCACGGCCGCAGTTTTGAGCATTGCTTATGATCGCGACCATGCCGTACTCGATGGCAATGTTATTCGCGTTGTCACGCGCCTTTTTGATATCGATGAGGATGTCACGCAAACCCGCGTCAAAAACCGACTTTGGGATCGCGCCCAGGCTCTGTTGCCAAAAGGTGAAGCAGGTGACTATAATCAGGCGATTATGGAACTCGGCGCAATGGTCTGCACTGCTCGAAATCCGGGGTGCGGTCAGTGTCCCGTGCAAAAATACTGTGCAGCTTACAGAACGGGCAATCCGCAGCGTCTGCCCGTCAAAGGCAAGAAGAAGCCGCGTCCCCATTATACGCTGTGTGCGGGTATTGTGTGGCACAATGACAAAGTGCTCATTACCCAGCGTCCGCAAAACGGTTTGCTCGGCGGGCTTTGGGAATTTCCCGCGGGAACGCAACAGGATGGGGAATCTCTGCAAGATACTTGCAGGCGCGGGATAAGAGAAACCGCGGGTATCGACGTCAAAATCAATGATCGGTACCGCACGGTCAAACACGCTTTTACCCACTTTAGTATTACCTTGCACACTTTTCAGTGTGACCATGTCAAAGGTAGAGCGCGTCCACTCACTTGCGATAATCTCGCCTGGGTTGTGCGTGCCGATTTCAATGCTTATGCTTTTTCTCGCACCAGTCGCAAACTCATTGAGTATCTACAACAAGATGTCCAACCCGACCTTTTTGCATTTGAACACAATCTCAGGGAGGTTCCATGAAGCTCGAAAACAAAATCGCGCTTATAACAGGCGCGGGATCGGGCATTGGCAAAGCCATTGCGCTCGAAATGGGTCGCGAAGGCGCGCATATTGCCGTTAACGATCTCACCGCCGAAACTGCTGAGACCACTGCACACCAGATTGAAGCTCTCGGTCGCGAGCCCTTCGTCATTCCCGCAGATGTTGCCGACTCGGGTCAGGTCGATAATATGGTTCAACAGACGCTCAATCGCTTTGGGCGCATCGATATTCTGGTCAACAATGCCGGTGTGTACATTCCCCAGGACGGTGGCGTCACAGCCATTACAGATGAGGCGTGGCAGCGCATTCTCGATGTCAATCTCAATGGCCCTTTTTATTGTTGTCGCGCTGCTGTCAAAGACATGATAGCGCGCAAGCAAGGCGGGAAAATTATTAATATCTCGTCTGTGCAGGCCGAAGTCGCGCATTTCGACGCTTCTGCCTATCAGCCTTCTAAAGCCGCCGTGGTTATGCTCACGCGAACCCTTGCCGTGGAACTCGCGCCTTACAAAATCAATGTCAATGCCATTGGTCCGGGTGCTATTGCATCCGAGGGTATGGGCGCTTCACTCGGTCCTGAAGTTATCGATGCCTACCGCAAACGCATCCCCTGGGGTGCTCGGGGATACACCCGCGATATTGGAACTGTCGCCGCCTTTCTGGCTTCGGAAGATGCGCGCTATATCACAGGCCAAAACATCTATGTCGATGGCGGTTATTTGTCTGATAGCACGCCGACAGAGCTAAAATCGCAAGATCATCCCGTTTCACCAGATGACCCGGATCCAAAATAATATGATTCCCAAAAATCTCACCAATAGAACGGCCATTATCACCGGTGCCGCACAGGGTATTGGAAAAGCGATTGCCATACGCCTTGCTGAGGCAGGTGCAAGTGTGGCGATTGCCGATCTCAATCTGGACATCGCGCGCGAAACAGCCCGGGAAATCGGGGTAGATGCATTGGCACTATCGCTTGATGTTGCAAATGCCGAGCGTGTGCAGAATTCGATTGATGAATGTCTCAATACCTGGGGGCGTATTGATATTCTCGTCAACAATGCGGGCATTGTGGGGCGCGATGTGCCCGTCAAAGATCTCGCAGAAGGGGACTGGGACCAGGTTCTCGATATCAATCTCAAGGGGACTTTTCTGTGTTCACGCGCCGTAATCGCGCCTATGCTCAATCAAAAAAAAGGTGCCATTGTCTCGGTCGCCTCCATAGCAGGCAAAGAAGGCAATCCCAGCATGGCACCCTATTCGGTCTCTAAAGCGGGTATTATATGTTTTACCAAAGTCCTGGCAAAAGAGCATCTCGAGGACAATATTCGCGTCAATTGCGTCTCGCCCGCTCTGATCGAAACCCCACTTTTGGCAGATGTGGAGCCTGAGCAACTCGATTACATGACGTCCAAAATTCCCCTCGGTCGCCTCGGCCAGCCCGAAGAAGTCGCCGCTGTTGTTCATTTTCTCGCATCCGACGATGCTTCTTTTGTGACCGGGCAGTGTTATGATGTCAGCGGTGGCAGGGCGACGTATTGAGACGAATCAACGAATCAACGAATCGAAGCTCGTAACGATTTTGGGCGGTGGGGTAGGGTTCGTCTATTCGTCTATTCGTCTATTCGTCTATTCGTCTATTCGTCACCCGAGCGGTCGCGCGCTGAATACTGCTCTTAAATAGAGAACGACCCACCCGATAGCCGTCACTGCTATCGCAACGCCCACGGCAATCAGACACAGCAACCATCCCGGAGTTCGGGTATCTGGATCGTGATAGGGATTTCGTCGGGGATCGTCCCAGCGCATGGTGGTGTCCTGAGTTGTATCAGCAGTTTATTGATTTAAATCTTCTGAAAATTCAGTGCCTTCTGGCACATCTGTATCGCTTTCAAAGCAGATACTGAATCCATCCGGGTCGTTCAATGAAACAACCCACATTCCGTTTCCGACAAAGGGATTCGATACCTCGATACCCCGATGTTTGATTCTGCGATAGATCGTCAGGGCATCTTCGCACATGAATACAATCGAGACGCCTTCGCCCACTTTTCCTTCGGGCACCCACGAATTGCGTCCTTCCTTTTGGAATTCCTGTAACATCAACGCAGCGTCCCCGCATTGGAGCCAGCACCAGCGGAGCTTTCCGTCTGGTTCCCATTTATGGATCATTTCAAATCCGAGATCCTCGACATAAAAGCGAACAGATGCTTTGATGTTTGATACCGAAAAGAATGGGATCGCCTGTTTGACATTTGGTTTTGTCTCAGCGGTCATTATTTGCTCCTTGTGCTTTCCAGAGTGTCGTTATTGGAAGATATAAAATTCTGCAATGACGGGATCAATGCCGCGTACATAGAGTAGTAAAATTATTGCGAGGATAATAAAGATAGCGACGCAGAGGAGCACAAACCCATTTTTTTGGTGCCATTTGGGGGGGATGTTGGGATCGCTCATGGTATAGGTGCTCTCAAGAGGTCGAGTATGAGGGGTAAGATGGCACTCAGAGCCTGGCCCCGGTGGCTGATGCGATTTTTTTCGTCAGAAGACAGTTCGGCGGAAGTGCAATTGTGGGTGGGAATGAAAAAGAGCGGATCGTAACCAAAGCCATTCTCGCCCCGGGGTGTTGTGAGGATGCGGCCCTTCCATATAGCCTCAGCGGTCTGCACGTGGCCATTGGGTGTGGCGAGAGCCATTGCGCAGCAAAAGTGCGCGGTGCGCTGTTTCGCGGGAATTCTGCGTAGATTTTCGACGAGTTTGGCATTATTTGTTTCATCTGTGGCGTTCTCTCCGGCATAACGCGCAGAATATATGCCGGGTGCGCCGTTTAAGGCATCGACCACAAGGCCAGAGTCATCGGCCAAAGCAGGCAAGCCCGTGTATTTTGCAATTTCACGGGCTTTTTTTTTGGCATTGGCTTCAAAGGTGTCGCCGTCTTCGATTACTTCGGGCGCATTGGGAAACGCTTCGAGCGATTGTACCTGGATATCAGAGCCGAGCATGTCCTGGATTTCCCTGCGCTTGCCCTGATTGCGGGTGGCGAGTATGAGGGTAGGCATGGGTTTGATTACTATTGTGCTAAAACATCACGCTGGAGTTGCGTGATTTCGGAGATGCCCTTTTGGCCGAGGGCAATGAGGTGTTGCATCTGGTCGAATGTGAAGGGATTTCCCTCGGCTGTGCCCTGTACCTCGACGAAGTTGCCCTGACCGGTCATGACGATGTTCATATCCACTTCGGCGGTTGCATCTTCGGCATAACACAAATCGAGCATGGGCGTGTTGTCAATGATGCCCGCGCTGACGGCTGCGATGGAATCACCAAGAGGATTTTTTGTAATTCTGCCCTCTTTTTTGAGCTTGTCAATCGCATCGACGACTGCGACATAAGCACCCGAAATTGAGGCTGTGCGGGTGCCGCCATCGGCCTGTAACACATCGCAGTCGATCCAGAGGGTGCGCGAGCCGAGTTTTTTGAGGTCGATTACGGCGCGCAGTGCGCGGCCAATCAGGCGTTGAATTTCCTGGGTTCGGCCCTTAGTGCCGCGCGTTTCGCGCTCGCTGCGCGTATGGGTTGAACGGGGCAACATGGCGTATTCCGCCGTGATCCAGCCCGTGTTTTTTCCCACGAGAAAATGGGGTACGCGGTTCTCAACACTCGCTGTGCATATAACGTGTGTGTCACCCATTTTGATCAGTGCCGATCCCTCGGCGTGTTTCATAAATCCGCGTTCAATACTCGCGGGACGCAATTGGTCTGGGCGGCGTCCATCTTTGCGCTGGCTCATAAATGCTCCTTTGGCGAATAGACGAATAGACGAATTAACGGAAGAGAGTGACTCTGCTTCGCCCGTTGTAGAATGTAGCTACGCCATGCCTCCGGCCTGTGCCTGTTCATCTATTATTCTGTCCCGCCCTATTGTGGGCTGTGCGTCTGTTTGCTTACTGATGGCCGATCCTTGCGGATTGCCCAATTCTCGGAAGTCGTGCCCGTCAACGTGAATGATATGACACATTTCGAGAAAGCGAGAATAGATGCGCCCCTGCGCGAGATCTTTCAATTCATCAACTTTCTGATTTGTGGTCACAAATGTCAGGCGTCGATTGGCATAGCGGGCATCAATGAGGTTGTAGAGAATTTCCATTTCCCATTCGGTATTGCGCTGCACGCCAAAGTCGTCGATGACGAGATAGGGCACATTGCTCAATACGTCAATCATGGGCATAGCCTGCCCATGCGTGTCACTGCTTTCGTCAAATGTGCGTCTGATTTCGTGAAAGCTCTTTGAGAGTGAGATGAATTTGCCGGGTTTTACAAATCGAAAAATGAGTTCGTTGAGCAAGATATATGCAAAGTAAGTTTTTCCTCGGCCTGGTTCACCCCACAAATATAAGCCTTTGGTTGATTCTTTTTTGCTTTCAATATAATCCCTCAAAAAAACGGCTTTAAGCCGTCTCGCTGCTGGGATGTCTTGCCCATTGTCGTACTGCACCTTAAAGTCCTGTAAGAACTTAAAGCGAAATCGATCGGGAATGCCCGATTTTCGGATGTACTTATCAACATGGAGCCTCTTCATCCGAAAGGAATAACACGGGCACCAGATGGGTTCGCTGCTCTTTGTATCAAGGACCATAAAAGGCGACTTGCCGCCGCATCGACAGTGCTCGAGGACTTTTGAAGAGAGTTTGATTTTGCCGTGAAGACCCGCTTCGACATGGGGGTCGTAGTAGTAGCCCAGGTCATCGGGGGGGAGGTCAATGCCTGTTGTTTGTGAAGATGTGATGATTTACCTCCCGTTGCGGATGCGTGATTTCAGCGCTTGTTCGACTTCGCGCTGGGCATCTCGGCGGGCAATATCGCGCCGCTTGTCAAATTGTTTTTTGCCGCGTGCCACGCCGAGTTCGACTTTGGCTTTGCCGCGTTTAAAATAGAGTTTGAGGGGGATTAATGTGTGGCCTCTTTCGTTGATATATCCTCTCAGGCGATTGATTTCATGGCGGTGGAGCAGTAATTTGCGTTTGCGCTCGGTGTCGTGATTAAACTGGTTGCCCTGTGCATATTCGCTGATATGCGTGTTGTGCAAATAAGCTTCCCCATCTTCAATACGCGCGTAGCCATCTTTCAAGTTGGCACGGCCTTCGCGCAGGGCTTTGACTTCTGTGCCCCGCAATTGCAGGCCGGCTTCATACGTGCTGAGGATGTGGTAGTCACGCCGCGCCTTTCGGTTTTGCGCGATGATTTTGATGCTTTCTGACATTGGCACCTCGCTCATATATCGGGCTGAAGGATGTCCATGAGATGTTCGAGTTTTTTGGCGCGGTTTGGGTCGCCCAGGTTTAGATATGTATATCTGAGGTTGTTCATCATGCGAAAGAGTGTGAAGGAGTTGCTGGCTTTAGAAAAAAGATCGTCCGAGATTTTTTCACCAATGAGATCGGCGCATTCATTTGCCGTGAGGATCTGACCCCGGTTGTGTGGATCAATATAAATATGTTGATCGTTGTGGATGTATTTGACGATGTAGTGCTTGGGCAAAGCAACGCCTGCGATAGGTAATTCAAGGCGTTGTGCGAGAATGAGATAGACCGCTGAGAGCGTGATTGGCCAGCCGCGCTTGCGATCGAGCACGCGGTTGAAATACGTGTCGTCGGGATCACGGTGTGTAGATGCGTGAAACCCTTGCTCTTCAAAGAGATAATGATTGAGCGTGCGAATGATGCGAATGGGATGATCGTCGGGGGCAATTTTGGGCGCGAGTTCAAAGGCCATGTATCCCAGACGCGTTTTGTAAGCACTTTCATCGAGGTCGGGATATCCAAATCGCGCGAGGGTAAAGACGCCTTCTTCAAGGGCAATGTCGCCGTGTTGGTCGCGTGTGAGATCGCGAAACCGCATGTCCAGAGACGGTTCTCTAAATTGCCTGAGTACGCGGCTGACTTCCCGGTGTGCGCGTGAGTCTTCGGCGCAGGCTCTGTGGATTTCGCGTGTGGCCTTTTCACCCATATCATACAGTTTTTGGCGCAAACGATCCGCAATGTCGGGGGAACAGTCCGATAGTAGCGATACAATGGCGTGGATTTGTTCGGGATGGAGTTTCATACGGGAATACCGCGTTTTTTTAGCATGATCATAAGTAGAGAAATATCCGCAGGGGAAATGCCCGGAATACGAGATGCCTGTCCCAGTGATCGAGGTCTGATGCGGATGAATTTTTCAATAGCTTCATTTCGCAAAGCCGCGATGGCGGCATAGTCAAAGTTTTCGGGAATGTATTTTTTTTCCAAATTGTGAAAGCGCTGCACCTGTTCTTCTTGCCGATCGAGATATCCCTCGTATTTGAGTTCGATTTCGACCGATTCACACACATCCTCAGGCAGGTCTTTAGCAGCAGGTGACAATTGTGTGACTATGTCGTATGACAATTCTGGTCGTCGCAAAAGTTCGGCGAGTGTCACTGCGCGTTTCAAAGGAGAAGAATGCGACGCTTTGAGGGTTGTTTGGACATTGTCGATTGGGGTGAGGCGCGTTGAGCGCAGCCGTTCGATTTCTTTATCGATTTGTTTTTTTCGCTTGCAAAAACGGTTATACGCCTCGTCGGAAAGCAATCCAATTTTGCGCCCGAGTTCGCACAGGCGCAAATCCGCGTTATCCTGGCGCAAGAGCAGGCGGTATTCGGCCAGTGAGGTAAACATGCGATAGGGTTCTTCAGTGCCTTTGGTCACGAGGTCGTCAATTAGAACGCCGATATAGGCCTGCGAGCGGTCCAGGATTATGGGATCGTCGCCCCGGGCTGTTAAGGCGGCGTTGATGCCCGCCATAATTCCCTGACCAGCGGCTTCTTCGTATCCAGTGGTGCCATTGATTTGTCCAGCAAAAAACAAACCGGTGATGGGTTTTGTTTCCAGGGTGGGATGGATTTGCGTCGGGGGTACATAGTCGTATTCGACGGCATAGGCCGGGCGCATGATCTCGGCCCGTTCGAGACCGGGAATGCTGCGTACAACCTCGACCTGCACATCTTCGGGCAGGCTCATCGACAGGCCATTGAGATAGATTTCAAGGGTGTGATATCCTTCGGGCTCGAGAAAAATTTGATGCCCTTCCTTGTCGGGAAAACGCACAATTTTGTCTTCTACCGAGGGACAATATCGCGGTCCCACTCCCTGGATGCGCCCGCTGTACATGGCCGAGCGATCCAGATTGCTGCGAATAATATCGTGCGTTTTGGGCACGGTCATTGTGAGATGACAACTGAGTTGCTCTTGCTCGATGGCGTCGGTATGGTAGGAAAAGGGCCGGGGATCTGGATCACCTGGTTGCTCTTCGCAGGCGCCAAAGTCGATGCTGCGCGCATTGACGCGCGGTGGGGTGCCTGTTTTGAGCCGCCCGAGTTCAAAGCCGAGTTGGGAGAGACCATCGGATGCTTTGTCGGCGGCTTGCTCACCTGCGCGCCCCGCGCTGTAGGAGAAATCGCCTACATGAATGAGGCCCTTGAGGAAGGTGCCCGTGGTCAGGATTACAGTTTTGGCGGCAAAAACCGTTTTGGCTTTGGTGACCACGCCTTCAATGCGTCTGTTTTTGACCACGAGGTCTTCGAGCAAGCCCTGTTTGACATCGAGGTGTGGCTGGTTTTCGACTACTTCTTTTATGCGAAACTGATATGCTTTTTTGTCCGCCTGCGCTCGTGGTGCCTGTACAGCGGGTCCTCTGCGCCGGTTGAGCATGCGAAATTGCAGACCCGTGGTGTCTATATTGCGCGCCATTTCACCGCCCAGAGCGTCAATTTCGCGCACCATGTGGCCTTTTGCTATGCCGCCAATGGCCGGGTTGCACGACATCTGTGCGATGGTGTCGAGGTTCATGGTCAGCAGTAGTGTTTCACTTCCCATGCGCGCAGAGGCCAGTGCAGCTTCTGCACCTGCATGTCCGCCGCCAACGACAATGACGTCGTATTTTTTTTCGTAGATCGACATATTCGTTTTTACTGTTGAGCGTGTACTGGTGTGCCTATCGCCAGAAGCTGATCGCTTTTCGATTCGCTTTGAATCGTTTCAACTTCAAATCCCAGATCGGCGATCATCTGGTGCGTATTCTCTATATCCATGCCACCGGTGGTCAAATATCCCTCCATGAAGAGCGAGTTGGCGGGATAAAGTGATAGGGGTTGGAGGGCCCGGAGGTTTTTCTCTCGGCCACCCGCCACGCGAATTTCGGTTGAGGGGTTGACAAATCGGAACAGACACAATGCGCGCAGACAATCGTGTGGGGTCAAGGAATTTCGATTTGACAGGGGTGTGCCCGCGATGGGGTGCAGGAAATTGACGGGGATGGAGTTGACGTCAAGGTCGCGCAAAGACACGGCCATATCAATTATATCATCGTGGGTTTCTCCCATGCCGATAATGCCGCCACTGCACGTATCCAGGCCCGCTTTTTGGATGTTGTGCAGGGTTTTCAGGCGGTCTTCGTAGGTGTGTGTAGATACAATATGCGGCGTGTGCGCTTTGCTGGTGTTGAGATTGTGGTTTACGCGATCGACGCCAGCGTTTTTTAGGCGCTGTGCTTTTTCGCCAGTTAGCAAGCCCAAACAACAACAAATGTCGATATCTACTTCCCGTTTGATCTGGCGCACGACATCTGTGATAGCATCAACTTCATTGTCGGTGGGTGCGCGTCCGCTCGTGACTATGCAGTATCGATACGCACCGTTTTCTTTGGCTTCGCGGGCTGCATCTATCATCTCGCGAGATGGTCGCAGGGGATATTTATCAATCGGTGCGTTTGAGACAGCCGATTGCGAGCAATAGGCACAATCTTCGGGACACAAGCCACTTTTGGCATTCATCAGCACATGGATGTGTACTTTGCGCCCAAAATAATGATGGCGCACCTGATATGCTGCGTGTAAAAGCGGTAGAATATCGCGGTCGGGCGTTTGAAGAACAGCGTGCATTTCAGCGGTTGACAAGCCGGTATCGAAGAGCGACTTTTGGGCATAAAAAGTGTACATAGTATGTCCTGAATGTCTATACTTTTGGGTTATCGATAAAATGCCAGGCCAAGGGCTGCGGTTACAACAATGGCCAGGGCGGGATGCAGATTGAGAAAGTTGATGGCTACAAATGCAGCAACCGCAATCAGGGCAGTGTGCCAGGAGGTAACGGATTTGGGGCACATTTCCCAGACTACGACGATTAAAAGCCCGACTACTGCCGGGCGCACGGCTTTGAGCATGGCCTGTACGAGCGGCGTATCCTTGTAGTTCATGAAAAACAGACCGAGGATCATCATCATGAGCAATGAGGGGAATACCGTGCCAAAGAGCGCGACCAAAAGGCCGGGTGTGTCGGCGACCTGGTATCCTATATACGCAGCCATTTTGGTGGCGATGGGACCGGGAAGTGCATAGCCCATCGCAAGCGCGTCTGTAAATTCTTCTATGGTCATCCACGCATTGCGATCGACGACTTCTTCTTGAATGAGCGGGATCATCGAAGGGCCGCCGCCATAAGCAAAGATGCCGACTTTAGTGAATGAAACAAACAGACGGAATAGCTCCATTAAGATGCTCCTTGTAAGCGTAACAGATTGTTAAACATCAATGTTACGGATAATTTTGCTTCTCTTTGTGAAGAGGAAATATATCCATTTCACGCTTATGAGACAAGGTAAATCACATCGGGAATCGTCGAAATTATTGGCTGATTTTGCATTGGATTTTTTGGTCAGATTTTTTACATTTGAGAACGATTTTGTTGCGCGTTAATCTTTTCTTGTGTAATTGTGCGAGAAGACAGCGCGAGAAAAATGAAATAAGATCCGGTTTAATCTCTATTTGTCGTTGACAATTTCGGACCTTTTTTCTATTATGCCCGATCTTTTTCAGGGGCAATTTACTTCTATGTTGGAAATAGAAAAACTTCAAAAAATCTGTGATCAAAATCCGACCTCCATTTTATTTGCACGTCTGGCAGATGGGTTGTTGCAGCAGGGAGAGGTCGCACGCGCAATTGAGGTGTGTCACCGAGGATTGCGCTATCGCCCGTCTTATACGGCAGGCCATGTGGTGATGGGTAAATGCTATCAGGCGGCCGGGCATTATGAAGAAGCACGTCTGGTATTTCACAGGGTACTGCAATTAGATGCAGGTCATCTTGCCGCACATTGGTATATGGGCAAAATCGCTTTGCAATTGGACCGCGGCGACCTCGCGCTCAAATACTTTGAACAGGCTCAGGCACGCGATCCCTTTTGTCCCGAACTTATAGAGCAGATTCGCAAACTCAAGGGCGAGGAGGTTGAAGAGGAGCAAGACCTGAGTTCTGAGTCTGCAGACGCGAATACCGATTCTGAGGACAGTGAAGTCGTATCTGATAGCGATTCATTTGATCAGGCTCTCTTAGAGGAAGATGTCGAGGATGATTTAGATACGCTGGTTACGTCACTTAAACGCGAGCCAAAATCCGGAGGAGAGGTCCCTGTTATTGCAACGAAAACGCTGGCTGATCTGTACGCGAGTCAGGGCCTTATTCAGGAGGCCATCGCAGTTTTGGAACAGGTGATTGCACGCGAACCAGACAATGAGCATATTATTGCTCGCCTGGATGAGTTGCGGAATTTATCAGAGGAATCGGGGCATGAATCAGGAGTATGATGGAATTGCGGAAGCCTATAGGGATTCCAAGCAACTTTCATTTCGAAAATATATTGAAGAATATACTTTTTTTAAGATATTGGGAGATATCCAGGGGGCAACGGTATTAGACCTGGCTTGCGGTGAGGGGTTTTACACGCGTAAGATCAAACAAGCCGGGGCAGCAGAAGTCACAGGCGTCGATCTTTCCGCAGAAATGATCAAATTGGCAAAAGAAGAAGAACGCGTCCGTCCTTTGGGATGCAAGTATCTGAATCGAGATGTGGCACAGCTCGATATGGCTGAATCTGTCGATGTTGTGGTGGCGATGTATCTTTTAAATTATGCCGGGACAAAAGAGGAACTTCTCAATTTCGTCCAAGTGGCCTATAATAGACTACGATCAGGAGGACGATTTATCGGATTTAATGACAATGTCCAGCATGTTCCCAGAGGGACTATTTCCTTTGCCCAATACGGATTTGACAAAGTGTGTACCCCTTCTCCTGAAGAGGGCGATATTATTTTGTATCAGATGATCAATGAAGATGGTACGCAGTTTGAGTTTAAGAATTATTTTCTCAAACCAGAAACGTATCAATGGGCTTTTCAGAAGGCTGGTTTTTCCGATTTTCAATGGGTCGGTCCCTTTATACACCCGTCTCAGCAGCACAACTCCTTTTGGGATGCTTTTATGTCTCGGCCTCCACTTATTGGCTTTAGCGCGTCAAAGCAAGGATAATTTTATGGTTTCTACTTCTGACTTTCGCAATGGTATGGTTATTCGCCTGGATGGGCAGCTTTTTTTTATGACCGAGTTTGAGCATTTTAAGCCCGGCAAAGGTGCTGCGGTCGTGCGTACCAAGCTCAAGAGTGTGATGTCGGGCGCTGTGATTGATCGCACATTTCGGTCGGGCGACAAAGTAGATGATGTTCGTCTGGAAAGACGGAAGTGCCAGTACTTATACAAGCAGGATGCGTTTTACATTTTTATGGATACGCGCACCTACGACCAATACGAAGTATCTACGGAGATTGTGGGCGATGCGCAAAAGCTGTTGCAGGAAAATGAAATTGTCGATGTACTGATTGCCGAGGGAAATGCCCTGGGTGTGGAACTGCCCATTTTTGTAGAATTAAAAGTCGATCAAACCGATCCCGGTTTGCGCGGCGATACAGCTACTGGCGGGACAAAGCCCGCGCGCGTGGAAACCGGGGCAACAGTACAGGTTCCGCTATTTGTCGAGATTGGCGATGTGTTGAAGATTGATACGCGCACCCAGTCTTATGTCGAACGGGTTTAGGAGATCATTGTGAAAATTTCCAAACAGGTAATAGCGAGTGCGAAAGAACTCATCGATCTGATTGGCGCCGATGATGTACAGGAAGTTGAGATTGAACGCAAGCTCTTTGGGCGTGGGCGCATTCGCATTGTGCGCGCCAGCAAGCAAGCCCCCATCGTGCAAGCGCTGACTGCGCCACCTGCGTCAGCATCTGCACCTGTCGATGTCTCTGAGACCCAGGTTGAAGATGCTGCAAGTGGAGACGACGGGCACTATCACACTTTGCGCTCGCCTATGGTGGGTATGTTTTACCAATCGCCGAATCCCGAAGCACCGCCCTATGCAGCAGAAGGCGATGAGGTGACGCGAGGACAGACCCTGTGTATTATTGAAGCCATGAAAATTATGAATGAAATCGAGTGTGATGTGGATGGTCGGGTGGTGCGCGTACTGGTTGAAAATGCCGCGCCCGTCGAATACAATACGCCCTTGTTTTTAATTGACCCAGAAAAATAGCCTCTCGGGGATGCCCATTCGCTTGTTGTCGTTTGCCCTCCCCCTGCGAATGAGCAGGCCCTATTGACCTTTCCTTTTTTGAGATCATACCCTTGTTTGAGAAAGTTCTCATTGCCGACCGCGGCGAGATTGCGCTGCGTATTATCCGAGCCTGTAAAGAGTTGGGGCTGCAAACTGTAGCCATTTACTCTGAAGCGGATAGCAATTCTCTGCACGTTGGTATGGCCGACGAAGATGTTTGTATTGGCCCGCCTCCCGGTGAGCAAAGTTATCGAAATATTCCGCGCATTTTAAGTGCTGCCGAAGTGACCAATGCCGATGCGATTCATCCGGGATATGGTCCGCTGGCCGAGAATGCCGAGTTTGCCGAAATTTGCGGTACTTGCGGCATTGTTTTTATTGGCCCGTCTGCCGAAGCGATACGCAAAATGGGCGATAAGGCCATCGCGCGCGAGACCATGCAAGGGGCCGGTGTGCCCGTTGCGCCGGGTACAGGAGTTCTGGAGAGCTATGAGGAGGCACAGCAAGCTGCGCGTAGCATTGGATACCCCGTGCGTCTCAAGGCCGTGGCAGGCGGGGGTGGTCGGGGGATGCGCACTGTGTTTTCAGAGCGCGAGTTGGAACGCGCGTGGCAAATGGCACAGGCCGAGGCACAGGCGGCGTTTACGTCTGGTGCGCTCTATTTGGAAAAAGAGATTGTGCAGCCCCGGCATGTGGAGATCCAGGTATTGGGAGATTTGGCGGGGCGTATTGTGCATTTGGGGGAACGAGAGTGTTCGGTCCAGCGTCGGCATCAAAAGCTCATCGAAGAGTCGCCTTCTCCCGTGGTTGATGAAGCCATGCGCCAGCGCATGGGAGAGGCAGCTATTAAAGGTGCTCTTGCGGTTGGATACGCCAGTGCTGGCACCGTTGAGTTTTTGCTCGACGCTTCCGGAGATTTTTATTTTTTAGAAATGAACACGCGCATTCAGGTCGAGCACCCGGTTACAGAGATGGTGGCAGGACTCGATCTGGTCAAATGGCAGATCCTCATCGCAGCCGGTACATCCCTTACACTATCTCAGGATCTATTTGATTTCAAAGGGCATGCTATTGAGTGTCGGATCAATGCCGAAGATCCCAAGCACAATTTCAGGCCCTCGCCCGGTACAATTACTTCTCTTCACCTGCCAGGTGGTCCGGGTATTCGCATTGATTCACACGTCTATACGGGATATACGGTTCCCCCGCAGTACGATTCTCTTTTGGCCAAGCTCATCGGATATGGCGACACGCGCGACGAGGCAATTGCACGAGTAGTGCGCGCACTTGAAGAGTTTGTGATCGAAGGTGTGCCAACGACAATTCCCTTTCATCTCCATGCTTTACAACACGAGGATTTTAGAACAGGACGAGCAACAACAGAATTTGTGAACAAGTTGGGCTATGGCGGGTGAAGCGCATTTCTCACCCATAGGTAAAGGTACAAAGGAGCAGAAAATGTCGGATATTCCAGAAGATTTACTTTTTAATAGCGATCACGACTGGGTTCGAATTGAGGGTGATACGGGCACATGCGGGATTACGGATTACGCGCAGGGCGAACTGGGCGATATTGTGTTTTTAGAATTGCCAGAGATTGGCGATTTTGTCGCTCAGGGGGAATCCTATGGCATAATTGAGGCGGTCAAGACGGTGTCCGACCTCATTGCACCGGTTTCGGGTGAGGTGGTGGATGTCAATATCCAGTTGACAGATGATGCTGCTCTGGTCAACGACGAGCCTTATGGCGAGGGATGGATGATTCAAGTGCGCCTTTCAGATCCTTCAGAAACAGAGGACTTGATGGATGCTCATGCCTATGCAGGTCTGGTTGATGAATAGATAGAGTGAATAAGTCTTGACACCTTGTAGTCAATACAATATATCATGGAGATTTATATTAGGGAGTGGATGGGCGGAGGCTAATCGCTATTTTTGAGGTGCTTTATCATGCCCGTGACGATGCCCACGGTACTCAATCAGTCTGTGCTGGTGCTCAATCAGAGTTATGAACCTCTGCATGTGTGTTCTGTGCGCAGGGCTATTGTACTGGTTTTTCGAGGTCGCGCCGAAGTTGTCGAAGCGTGCGATTCTCGCATCCATACGGTGAGGGATTCATTCCCCGTGCCGAGTGTGGTGCGTCTGGCCGTATATGTGCGCGTGCCTCCCAAACCGCTCGCTTTGACCAAGCGCAATATCTTAAAACGCGATGGGTTTCAGTGTCAGTATTGTGGCATTCGCCGCGGTCCATTTACCATTGATCACGTGGTGCCGCGGTCTCAAAATGGGCGCAATTCATGGGATAATCTGGTGTGCGCCTGCCATCGGTGCAACAATCGCAAGGGCGACCATGCGCCTGCGGAAGTCGGTTTGTCATTATTGCGCAAGCCGCAGTCTCCCAATCGGGTGACCTTTATTCGACATCATATTGGGGTGCCAGATCGCCGCTGGCGTCCCTATCTTTTTATGGATGATTAAAAGCGGGGGCTGATGGAAAAAAAGCGAATTTTGACAGGTGATCGGCCCACGGGGCGCTTGCATCTCGGGCACTATGTTGGGTCTTTGAAAAACCGCGTGGCTCTGCAAGATGATTACGAGAGCTATTTTTTGGTGGCCGATCTGCACATGTTGACCACGCAGCCTCAAAAAGAACACATCGATGCATTGCGTGAAAATATCTATGAGATGGTATTGGATTATTTGGCCGTGGGTATAGATCCCCAAAAATCGACCATCTATTTGCAATCGGCTATTCACGCTGTGTACGAGATGAATCTGTTTTTTGAGATGCTCGTGACATTGCCCCGCGTGGCGCGATTGCCCAGTGTGAAAGATATGGCCCGCGCGGCGAATATGACAGATGAGGCAATTCCATTTGGCCTGATCGGGTATCCCGTGCTTCAAAGTGCCGATATTTTGATGCCGCGCGCACATGTTGTGCCGGTGGGGAAAGACAATGAGGCGCACGTTGAAGTGACGCGGGAAATTGCGCGTCGGTTCAACGCGTATTACGGCGATGTATTTCCCATTCCCGAACTCCTCATGGGCGAGGTCCCTACTCTGGTGGGAACCGATGGACAGGCCAAGATGAGCAAAAGTCTCGACAATGCGATTTTTTTATCTGATGATGAAAAGACTGTAGAAAAAAAAGTGCGCGGTATGTACACGGATCCCAATCGCGTTCGCGCAGATATTCCGGGCACTGTTGAAGGCAATCCCGTATTTATGTATCACGATGCATTTAATCCCAATGTCGCTGAAGTTGAAGATCTCAAAACCCGCTATCGCCAGGGGCGTGTGGGCGATGTCGAAGTGAAAGATAAATTGGCACGCGCGCTCAATGCGTTTCTCGCCCCTATCCGCCAGCGCCGGGCACATTTTGCGGCGCAGTCGGGTTATATCGAGCAAGTGATTTACGAAGGCACGCTCAAAACGCAAGCACTTGCAAACGAAACGCTTTTGGCTATGAAAAAGGCGATGGGTTTTACCGGCGTATGGAATCGGATTTCTCGCAAAGCGCGAGATAGAATGAAGAAACAGGAGCAGGAGGCGCAATGATTGCATCCAATTTGACAGCTCAGTTCGATCCGGATGCTGCGCCTTATGGCGTGAAGCTCGATTTGTTTGAGGGCCCGCTGGATCTGTTGCTCTTTCTCATTCAAAAAAACGAGATCGATATCTACGATATTCCCATCGCCGATATTACGCGGCAATTTTTAGAATACGTCGAGATTATCCAGAGATTAAACTTAGAGGTTGCCGGCGATTTTGTCGTGATGGCCGCCACATTGATGCGCATCAAATCGCGCATGTTGTTGCCCTCTGATCCAGAAGCCGAGGAGGAAGAAGGTGATCCTCGCGAAGAATTGGTGCGCCGCTTGTTGGAATACCAGCAGTTTAGAGAAGTAGCCACGTGGATGGACGATCAGCAAACGGAATACCGCGATGTTTTTTATCGGGGTGCTTCGATGGATCTGGAAGATATTCGAGAGCGAGAAACCGGGGAATTTCGTCCCGTGAGCCTGTTCGAATTGCTCCGCGCCTTTAAGCAAGCGATGGATGCGGCACCAAAAGTCGATTTTCACGAGGTGACGCGGGTCGATGTGACCACAGAAGAGCGCGTCGAATACGTGCTCGATGTACTCGCGCGACGTCATCAGGTTCCATTTAGCGATCTGATTGCCAGTGCATATCGAATTGTTGTTGTTGTGACATTTATCGCGTTGCTGGACTTGATGAAAGAAGGCAAAGTCCGCGTTCAGCAGACTGATATTGATGGAGAACTCTGGGTATATCGCCGCGATGCTTTAGACACGGCGTCTTTCGAGGAGGGCACAACCGATGTCTGAGAGAGATGACGCACGCGTCGCCAATCTGGCTACCGATGAAGATGCACGCAACAAAGGCGTGGTTGAAGCGTTGTTGATTGCAGCCGATGATCCTCTGGGCGTATCGCGTCTGTCATCGGTTTTGGGACAGCATACTGGCGCAAAAGAAATTCGCGCCTATGTCAATGATCTCAATGAAGAATACGCACAGACTGGGCGCAGTTTCAGGGTTGTCGAAGTCGCGGGGGGCTTTCAGTTGGCTGTACACAGCGAATTTGCGCCATGGATTCGGCAACTGATGCGCGAGAAAGTCGCGCCCCGGCTTTCTCAAGCTTCCCTGGAAACGCTCGCTATTCTGGCTTTTAAGCAGCCGGTTACCAAAGCCGAAGTCGAGCATATCCGCGGTGTGTCTGTCGATGGCGTTTTGCGGCAATTGATGGAAAAGGGCTTGATCCGCATTTCCGGACGGTCAGACGCGCCCGGGCGGCCCTTGTTATACGGAACGACACGCGATTTTTTGAAGCATTTTGGCCTTAAGACCCTGTCTGATCTGCCCAGGATTCGCGAGTTGGAAGAATTGCTCCGAGAAGAAGAGCAACGGGTAGCCGAAGGCATAGACAGCCCGTTATCGGGCGTGATCAATACCGATGGAGAAAGCGAACAGGATACCCATGACAGAGCGCCTGAACCGGTTTCTGGCCCGCGCGGGGGTGGCTTCGCGGCGGGCGAGCGATCGGTTGATCCAAACGGGCAGCGTTAAAATAAATGGCGCTGTTGTGACACATCCGGGCACGCGATTAAATCCGCATAGCGATCGCGTATGTGTCAATGGGCGGGCGATCCAATCGGTTGATCGACAAACTTATATTTTATTGCACAAACCCCCGGGATATCTGGTATCGACGCGCGATCCGCATCATGCCCAAACAGTTTATAAATTGTTGCGCGGCATTGATGCTCGGGTTTTTCCCGTCGGACGGCTCGATCTGGATACGCGAGGGGTTTTGTTGTTGATGGATGACGGCGATCTGGCATTTCGATTGACCCATCCGCGATATGGCGTAAAAAAAGTCTATCGCGCATGGGTGCGTGGGTATCCCGGCGAGGCGGTATTGGCAGCACTGCGAGAAGGGATAAAGCTCAGCGATGGTATTTCTGCTCCTGCACATATTCGCGTGATACGCGCAAGCGGTGGGGATACAGAATTAGAATTGGTGCTTCACGAGGGGCGGAAAAGACAGGTGAAGCGGATGTGCGAGGCTGCAGGACATCGGGTACGATCTTTGGCACGCACGCATTTTGCCGGTCTCACAACGCGACACCTCGAGCCAGGCCAATGGCGGCATCTGACACAAGCAGAAGTAAAAAGGCTTCGAGAAATGGTCGGGCTGTAACGAATAGACGAATAGACGAACCCGGCCCTACCACCCAAAGTTGTTACAAACTCCGTCGTTGATTCGTCTATTCGTTGATTCGCTGGTTTTCTTATGCGCGGAAATGGCATTGTTATTGCGATTGATGGCCCGGCAGGTGCTGGCAAGAGTACGACTGCGCGGCTCGTTGCAGATCAAATGGGGTACCTGTATCTGGATACCGGGGCCATGTATCGCGCCGTGGGACTGGCGGCACTGCAACGGGGTGTTGATCCCGATGATCCCGATGGCGTAACCGCATTGTGTAGCGCGCTCGATATCGCATTTGAAACGCGAGATGGAAAGTTGCAAACCCTGCTCAATGGGGAAAATATATCCAATGCCATTCGCTCATCTGAAATTTCTCAGGCTGCGTCTCGTGTAGCTGTCCATCCAGGGGTGCGCGATGTGCTCGTTGCATTACAGCGGGCCATGGGAAGAGATGGGGGTATTGTTTTAGAAGGGCGAGATACTGGTACTGCTATTTTTCCAGATGCGGAATTGAAAATTTTTCTCGTTGCCGATCCCGCCGAACGCGCGCGCCGACGACTCAGAGACCTCAAAAAAAGGGGTGAGACTGCTGTGTTTGAGTCGCTGCTGGACGAAATTCGCATTCGGGATCTCCGCGACCGACAAACGCAGTTGCAACGCGGCGCGTGGCCCGCGCTTGATGCCGTGTGTATAGATACCACAGAATTGTCAATCTCAGAACAAGTGGATAGGATTGTTGACCTTGCCCAAGGGCGTGAATGATAAATGGATGATATCGATGACTTTTTATCGCTTTTGCTGGTGGCTGGCTTACGGGCTGGCCGTTATTCTCTTTAGATTGCGGGTCGAAGGGCGGCGTCACATACCCCGGTCGGGGGCATTAATTTTGGCTTCTAACCATTGTTCTTACGTCGATCCCGTTATTATTGGAGTTGCGGCAGGACGCGAACTTTGGTATCTTGCTAAGGCTGAACTCTTTCCTGTTCCGTTGCTGGGAAAGCTGATTCACAGGTTGCACGCGATGCCGGTTGATAGAAGCCGTGGAGATCGCAGCGCATTTTTGGCCTGGACAAAAACTTTGCAGGGCGGTAATCCCGTACTCATTTTTCCAGAGGGCACGCGCAATAAGCGCCCCGGTTTTCTGCGCCCCCGATCAGGGGTGGGCATGCTGGTTTATCGCACTCGGGCACCTGTGATACCCGTATATATTTCGGGCACAGTCAGTATCTGGAAAACGCTGGTTGGGCTGGATCGGTTGCAGGTGCGGTTTGGCAAGCCTATTCTGGGTTGTCCAGAACAATTGCCCGACAGGCGTCGCGACGCCTACAATTTTATCACTCGGGAAGTGATGCATCATCTCGCTGTTCTGAAGCGGATGCGGCGGAAAGCCGGCACGGTTGCTCCCGCTTCTCACAATGGTTAACGATAAGGTGTCGGCACGGTTTGATCGACGTTATTCGTCGTTCTTTTTTTGTTATTTTGCGCGATTTTTTAGCGCGAAAGGAAATTTTTCGTATGGCCGTTAATACCCTTAAACCCACCCCTGAAGAAGCCCTGGCTGCGCTGGATGAAAGCGAGTATAGCGAGTCAGAATTTAATGAAATGATGGAACTCTACGAAGAGACGTTAGAGACCATTAAGCAGGGCGAGATTGTCGTGGGTACCGTGAGGTCCATCCACGACGGTATCGTGGTGGTAGATATAGGTTTCAAGTCTGAAGGCGCAATTCCCCTCTCTGAGTTTGGCGATCCGCCAGCCATAGAGGATGGCGATGAAATTGAGGTTTTTTTGGAGAGCATTGAAGACCAGGAAGGCCAGGTGGTGCTGTCCAAGACCAAAGCTGACTTTATGCGGGTGTGGGATCGCATTAAGGACGCGTATGATAGCGATCAGATTGTTGAGGGGCGTTTGATGCGGCGAATCAAAGGTGGCATTGTGGTCGATCTCTTCGGCGTCGATGCTTTCTTGCCCGGCTCCCAAATTGATATCAAACAGGTCAAAAATTTCGATCAATTTCTCGGCAATGTGTACCCGTTCCGGATTATAAAACTCAACAAGAATCGCCGAAATATTGTCATTTCTCGTCGCGTTGTTCTCGAAGAAGAACGTTCCAGGCTGCGCAAACAGATTCTCGCCACACTGGAAGTGGGACAAGTGCGTCAGGGATCGGTCAAAAATATCACCGATTTTGGCGCGTTTATCGATCTGGGCGGCTTAGACGGGTTGTTGCATATTACGGATATAGCCTGGGGCAGGGTTGGACATCCATCAGAAGTTTTGTCCATTGGCGAAGAAGTAGAAGTTAAGGTGCTCAATTACGATGAGAAGCGCGAGCGCATTTCTCTGGGTATGAAACAATTACAAGACCATCCCTGGAAAGGTGTCGAGGAAAAATATCCTGTTGATAGCAAGGTAATAGGCAAGGTTGTCAGCATTACGGATTACGGCGCTTTTGTCGAGCTGGAACAGGGTGTCGAAGGGTTGGTACACATTTCTGAAATGTCGTGGACACAGCATATTCGCCATCCTTCTAAGCTGGTCTCCATCGGCGATGAAGTGGAGGTCATGGTCCTGCGCGTTGACCAGGAAGGGCAAAAAATTTCGCTGGGTCTCAAGCAGGTGCAGCCCGATCCCTGGGAAGATCTCGACCAAAAATACCCCTCGGGCACACCTCTCCGAGGTATTGTACGCAATTTGACCAATTTTGGGGCTTTTGTCGAAATCGAAGAGGGAATCGACGGGCTGGTGCATATTTCCGATATGTCCTGGACCAAGCGCATTCGCCATCCGAGTGAGGTGATCAAAAAAGGCCAGGAATTGGATGTTATTGTGCTCAATATCGACAAAGAGCGCCGGCGCATCTCGTTGGGGCATAAACAGACCGTTGAAAATCCCTGGGCGAAGCTGGCTGTTACCTATGCAGTGGGCAATGCCGTAGAGGGTAATATTTCGCGCATTCTCGAACGCGGGGTGGTCGTTGATCTCGAAGGCCATGTGGAGGGATTTGTACCGGTTTCTCAACTGGGTATTGACGACCTTCAACGTCCCGATGAATATTTCGGGGAAGGCGATGAGATCCCGCTGAAAGTCGTGGAGTTTGACGAAGATCAAAAGAAGATTGTATTGAGCGTGCGAGAGCGTTTGCGAGATGCCGATCAAGATGAAATCGACGCTTTTCTCGCGGCACATCCTCAACGCGTAGGCGCAGAAGTAGCCGTGGAAGATGAAGTTGCCGAAGAAGATGAAGTGGTAGCAGATACAGAGGTAGAAGTAGAGGATGAGGCCGAAGTAGAAGCCAAAGCTGAAGTAGAGGTGGAAGTAGAAGCCAAAGCTGAAGTAGAGGTGGAAGTAGAAGCAGAAGCGGAAGCCGAAACTGCCGAGGCAGAAGTTGAAGAGGCAGTGGAAGCCGAAGCCGAAGCTGAGGTCGAAGCAAAGGATGAATCACAGAGTAGAAAAGAGGAATAAGATTGCTCAGATCTTTCTGGCGGTTGCAAAGCGTTGGGGCATATCGTCTCAACGCTTTGTTTTTTCAAATGGCTGATTTTTTATGCGAGATCAAAAGACGGTTGCGTTTTATACGCTGGGTTGTAAGCTCAATACTTACGACACGCAGTGGTATGCCGAGCAGTTTGTGGCGCAGGGTTATCGCGAGGTGCCGTTTGGTGAGTGGGCTGATGTTACTGTGGTCAATACCTGCACTGTGACCGGTCAAGGGGACGCGCAGTCGCGCAAGGCATTGCGCAGAGCACATCGGATTTCGCCCACAGGTACCGTGGTTGCGGTGGGGTGTTATGCACAAACAGATCCAGATGCCCTATCGGCAATGCCCGAAGTCGATCTGGTGGTCGGAACAGCAGAGCGGATGCAACTTCTGGATCTGGTAAATACTACCTGCTCTTTGGGGCGCACATTCGTGACGCGCAGTCGCACGGCTGATTTTCAGGATATGGATATTTACAATTTTGGCGGGCGCGCTCGGGCTTTTGTCAAAATTCAGGAAGGGTGCAATGAATTTTGTTCATTTTGCATTATTCCGTTTGCGCGTGGGCGCAGTCGCAGTCGCACGCTTGAGAGTACCGTATTGCAGGTTGAGAAATTGGTATCAGCGGGCTATCGAGAGGTGGTGCTGACGGGTGTGCATATTGGCGATTACGGCGTGGATTTGGAGGCGCGCGACTTGTTGCAGGTGCTGGAGGCTGTTGAGCGCGTCAACGGGTTGGAGCGCTTTCGCGTGAGTTCAATTGAAGCGACTTATGTGACCGATGCCATGATCGACTTTTTTGCGTCGAGCCAGAAATTTTGCAGGCATTTGCACATTCCATTGCAGAGCGGTGACGACGGCGTGTTGAAGGCAATGCGTCGCCCCTATACGCGGGAGGAGTATATTGCGCTAATTGAAAAACTCGCAGATCGGATTCCCGATGTGGGCATTGGTGGGGATGTGATGGTGGGTTTTCCCGGTGAATCGGATGAGGCATTCCAAAATACGCGCGATTTGATTGCCTATCATCCCATGACGTATTTGCACGTATTTCCGTATTCGCCGCGCGGCAAAACGCCTGCAGCGCGCATGACAAATCAGGTTGATCCAAAGGTGAAAAAGCAACGGGGCGCAATACTCCGCAAATTGGGGCAGCGAAAGGTGGCGGCATTTCAAGCGCGGTTTATTGGGCGCACATTGCCCGTGCTTTTTGAAAACCGCCGCAACGGGCAGCTTTTACAGGGGTTGACCGATAATTATATCCGGGTGGTTGCGCCCGCTCCAGATGCCGCGTGCGAAGAGATTGTCGATGTGCACTTGCAGCGGGTTGAAGACGATGTGGCCGTCGGAGAATTGGCGGGTTTCGAGGGGCATCACGCGCGGGAGTTATTGCAGGTGCAAAGTGCGTAAACTGCGAGATCTGGACAGAAAAGGCCGATTCCGAAAGGAATTGGTCTTTTTTTTTTCAAATTTCTGAGTATATTCGATGAGTAAGAATTTTTGAATTTTTTACAGGCGACGATCGCGCTGTATTTACAAAATAAAGGAGTGAAATTATGTCTTTTGACGCAGGTGCTTATGGCGATGTTTTTGCGGAATTGATTTCCGAAAAGCGATTGAATCCACTGGATGGCGGCGAAGAGAACGCCGGGGCAAAAAGCGCGCTCGATGCGCTGACTGTGCAGTCTGCTTTTGCCGGCAAAGCAGTGGTGGATGAAGATATGGCACAGGCCTGTATTTCTGGTATGTGGCTGTATCACAACTTTTTAGATGCATCTCACACCATCAGTCAGGGCATTTATACAGAGACTGGAAGTTATTGGCACGGTATCATGCACCGCCGCGAACCCGATTTTTCCAATTCAAAATACTGGTTTCGCAAAGTGGGTAACCACGCCATTTTTGACGATTTGTGCAAGGCGGCGGCCAGTATTGCGGATGGTGTTTCCGGCGCGCCAGAGTTTTTGGCGACGCAAGCACATTGGGATGCAGGTGCCTATGTTGATCTGTGTGCCGATGCGCTCGAAGGGCGCTCAGCACACGACGCGCTTTGCCGCGAGATTCAACTGTGCGAATGGGAGTTGTTATTTGATTATTCGTATCGAAAAGCGGTGGGAGAATGAGAAGTCTTTAGAGGATTTGGGATGGCGACGCAATTGACACCGGCAATGGAACAGTACGCGCATTTTAAGGAGCAACATCCAGATGCGATTTTGCTGTTTCGGATGGGCGATTTTTACGAGACATTTTACGACGACGCCGTTGTTGCATCTCGGCTTTTGGGGTTGACGTTGACATCGCGCAACAATGGGCGAGCAGACCGCATTCCGCTGGCAGGTGTGCCGCATCACGCGCTGGATACCTATCTCGCTAGACTTATCAAAGCCGGAAAAAAGGTGGCGATTTGCGAGCAGATGGAGCCGCCACAAAAGGGCAAGAAAGTGGTGCGCCGCGAGGTGGTGCAGGTCGTGTCACCGGGAACGGTAATGTCCGATGATTTGCTCGATCAAAAGCGCAATAATTACCTTGTGGGCATTTTTGTTTCTGGCGATCAATTGGGCATGGCGACAGCGGATTTGTCAACGGGTATGTTCAGGGCATCGGAACGCGCAGCCGATGATTTGTGGGAGATATTGGAGCGCGTGGCTCCCGCAGAGGTGCTGGCACCCGAGGCGTGGGCCAAAGACAATGAGGCCGAGTTTGAAGCGCGGATGCCGGGTGCATTGCTCACGCATATAGAAGATTGGCATTTTGGACAGCATTATGCGTACGATGCATTGAAGGAGCATTTCAAGGTGGCGTCTCTCAAGGGCTTTGGATGCGATGATCTCACCGTTGGAATATGCGCCGCAGGTGGCGTGCTGTGTTATTTGCGCGAAAATCAGAAGGGGGCAGTATCCCATATTACGCGATTGGCGCGCGAACACACCGAGTCGGTGATGGAACTGGATCTGGTGACACAGCGCAATCTGGAACTGGTTACAACCATTCAAGAGGGGCGGCGGGAGGGCACGTTGTTTGGGGTTTTAGATCAGACGTGTACGCCGCAGGGCGCGCGAACACTGCGCACATGGCTATCACAGCCGCTTGTAGATGTCGGCCGCATCGATGCGCGCTTAGATGCAGTACAGGCATTTGTCGAATCTGCGGCGTGTCGGGACGAGGCACGAGAGGCTCTGCGCCACATTGGAGACCTGGAGCGGCTGATGTCCCGGATTTGTTGCAATCGGGCCAATCCGCGAGAGCTTGTGGCGCTTCAGCGGTCTTTGGAAGCGGTTGTTCCGCTGCGAGAATCCCTGCGTGAGTTTCGCGCGGATTTGCTGGTGCGAGCACGCGATCAGGGCATGCCGGACCTGACAGAGCTAATTGATTTGATTGCCCACACGCTTGAAGACGATCCACCTGCACAGATTAGCGATGGCGGATATATCAGAACGGGCTATCACGAGGAACTGGACGAGTTGCGGAAAATCGCATCGGGCGGGCGCGATTGGGTTGCCAACTTGCAGGCAGAGGAACGCGAGAAAACGGGTATCGCGTCGTTAAAGGTGGGGTATAACAAGGCATTTGGATATTATATCGAGGTCACCAAGGCCAATCAGGATAAGGTGCCCGCGTATTTTGTGCGCAAGCAAACGCTGGTCAATGCCGAGCGGTATATCACGCCGGAGTTGAAGGATTGGGAGGCGAAGATTTTGGGCGCAGATGAACGGGCAAAGGATCTCGAGCGCGATTTGTTTGCCGCGTTGCGAGAAAAGGTAGCTGGTTGGGTGGAGCCCGTGCAGCGCACGGCACTATCCGTGGCGACCGTAGATGTGTTGAGCACGCTGGCCGAAGTGGCATCGTCCAATGATTATGTGCGTCCCCAGGTGGATAATAGCGTGCGTATTGATGTGAAGGAAGGGCGGCATCCCGCGGTCGAGCAGTTGCTTCCGGGCGGGCAGTTTGTGCCTAATGATCTGAAGATTGATGGTGAGACCGATCAAATTTTGCTGATTACTGGTCCCAATATGTCGGGGAAATCGACGATTTTGCGCCAGACCGGGTTGATTGCGCTTTTGGCGCAGGTCGGCAGTTTTGTGCCTGCGCGCGAGGCGCATATTGGGGTGGTGGATCGCATTTTTACACGGGTGGGTGCATCCGATAATCTGGCGCGGGGCGAGAGTACGTTTTTGGTGGAGATGAACGAGGCGGCGAATATTTTGAACAATGCGACGCCGAAGAGTCTGGTGCTTTTGGACGAGATTGGACGCGGGACGAGTACGTTTGACGGGTTGAGTATTGCCTGGGCAATGACGGAGTATTTGCACAATGCCGAACAGATTCAGCCGCGGACGTTGTTTGCGACGCATTATCACGAGTTGACAGAATTGGAGGATTTGCTGCCGCGGGTGGTGAATTACAGCGTTGCCGTGCGCGAGGCGGGCGATACCATCGCGTTTTTACACAAGCTGGTGCCGGGTGGGTGCGACCACAGCTACGGCATTGAGGTGGCGCGCCTGGCCGGGATGCCGATAGAGATGATTGCGCGGGCAAAGGAGATTTTGAACCGGCTGGAGCAAAACGATCTGTCAGTGGGATCAAAGCCCCAACCCGATCGCGTGAGGGAGAATGGGCAGATGCCGCTGTTTGCGCCGGTAGCAGAAGTGAAGGTTGAGCGGGAAGATCATCCGATGTTGTCTGAGTTGCGCGATTTAGATATCGCCCATCTCACGCCGGTTGAGGCGCTGGTGAAATTGGATGCGTGGAAGCGTGCGTTGGAAGAATGAGTACTATTTCAAATAAGTTCACTGGACTCCGGCTTCCGCCGGAGTGACGAACGGCGGTTGTCATTGCGGCGTGGTGTAAGCCGCAATCCAGTCTATCGAAAAAACATATCAGTAAATTTTTTTGAAATACCCATGAGTTAGAGATATATAAAATGGCAACTGTTGATTTGAGGATGGAAGCAAAACAGATGCTCGATAAGCTCTCTGATGAGAGTTTAGAGGTGGTAATCAATTTGCTGAGTTCTCTCAAAAATCGAGAGTGTCCCAAGCGGACTGATCTGTTGTCGATCTATCCGTGGGTACGTTACCTATCCGATGCGGAATGCGATGAATTTTTTGAGGAACTCTCAAATACCGCAAAGGACAATGGTACAGGTGTTGATGAAGTGGTCAACGTCTGGCGGGAGACCGCTGAGATCCTATCTGATCCTGACACGATGGCCGACCTTGCCGAATCGGAAAAACAAATTGCAAATGGTGAGGGAATATCTTGGGACAGAGTGAAGCAACGTGATATAAGCTTTTTTGACCATCTTTGAGGATTGTGATTCGAGAAATAAATGGCAGAGCATCAGGAAGAAAATCAAGTTCTAACAGCCGATCCCCAGCGCCAAGCACATGACATGCTAAGGGGATATGTTTATCAAATCTGGCACAGTGTGCATGCTTGGCTCAGCCTTGCTGAAGATGAAATTCTCTATCTGGAAGGAGCGGAAGACTTTGACCAGGTATTAGATGACACTGCTACGGCAGTGCAAGTCAAAGACACGCAACACAATATCACGCTCAGATCTCAGGAAGTGAATGATGCGATCAATCGCTATTGGGCATTGCAAGCCAACCATCCTGATCTGAGTGTGAAATTTCGTTTTCTCACCCGATCCAAGATTGGTGCGGAACGAGGTAATCCATTCGGAGAAGGACAGATGGGTCTCCAGGTATGGAGCCATTGCTCGGGTGATGAAGCAGCTATCACAAAAATTTCCAAATTTTTACAAGATGAAAAGAAAATATCAGAGGAAGTAGATGATTTTCTCAAAAAGGCGGCACCCCGAGAAATTTATGAACAACTCATTGAACCTATTACCTGGGAAACAGATAGTAAAGAAGCCAGTTTTGTTGAGAAATCCATAAGTGATAAACTGACTCTTCATGGTGCCCGACACGGTATCTCACCTTCTGATGCCAGCAAAGTTGTTGATCATCTTCTCAAAGAAGCCTTAATGGTCGCAACGCAACCGGAAAACCGCGAACTTACCCGAGTGCGCTTTCTCGAAATTTTCGAAGAGAAAACAACACAAAGGGTTTCAATTCAGCATTTGCAGACACTACAAATGCAGGCCACAATGACGGATCCTTTTAGAGCATTATCAATGGGGATTTCGTCTGATATTACGATTCAATCTCAGTCTCCCATACTAACTACTATCCCACCTCCTTATCCCGATGTTATACCAAGAAAAGATTTGCTCGCAAGCATCCAGACTCAACTCCAATCAGAGGGTATAGCTGTAATCCAGGGAGGGGCGGGTAGAGGAAAGACAACACTCGCAAAATTGACCGCAAAGTCTATAAGTGGCTCGTGGTTTTGGGTGAATTTCGCAAATATAGATTCATCACATAGTGTCCAGCGTTTACAGGAACTTGCTACTGAAGTAAGTAATCAATTCTCACCGGTCAACATCGTCCTTGATGACCTTAACTTACAGCCTCAAAAGTTGCGACAGTATGAAGAAGTTCTGGGTATTATCGTTTATAGGGTACTGGAACGTGGCGGAAAATTGTTGATTACGAGCCAACATAAGCTACCTAATAACCTCATCCGTCGTCTTGGTGTACCACAGTCTGTATCCATCCTTGTTCCTGATTTTACCATATCCGAAATTGAGCAATTTGCACAACAATTGGGGTGCCCCCCCGATCACGCAAAGCCTTGGGCAAAATTGATTCGATTGCATACAAGAGGGCATCCAAGACTGGTACATGCCCGACTCGTCCGGTTGCGGGAGAAAGGTTGGAAACAAAATAAAAACGAAAGTGTCTTGCAAACACCCCCAGAGGTGATAGAAGAGCGTGAAGAAGCACGGCAATTGCTCATCGACTTGCCAGAAGACCAGCGAGAATATCTCTATAGGCTTAGCCTGATGTTTACTTCATTCAGGAAGGATTACGCGCTCAACATTGGCGAGATACCAGAATCTATACCTCACCCGGGAGATATTTTTAGCCAACTGGTTGGCCCCTGGATAGATCCAGTAAATGAAACATACTACACAATTTCGCCTTTATTGCAAAACGCGGCCGACCAAGTTTGGTCGGAGAGTAAGATAAATGATCTCCACGCCGAGATTGCAAACGCGATCCTTAAAGCAAAGGATCTGACGACAATAGAAGCGGAGGCTGTGCTCGTACATAGTGTGAGAGGTGAGAATAAAGAAGGTATTATCGCTGTTATTTGGCCATTGATTACAATGCCAGATAACAAGTGGAAACTATTTAGCCCTGACTTTTCATGGTTAATACATGTCACAAACAATTCTTTTCATGAGTTATCTAAGGGAGACGTCTTCGTAAATCATCTATTTCGGTCATTGCAATATCGCATTGCGATTGGGGAAAAACCAGAATGTGCGCCGAAAATACTTGAAATTTGGGATAAAGAAACCAAGCCCCACTATCTACATAATTCATATCATCTGTCTCGCATAATGCTGGCGACACAGGCATTGCTATATTATCAAGTCCAACTTCCAGTTAGACAGATGGTGGGCTATGTTAAAGAAATTATTGATATCATAAACAAGGATAAAGATCTAAAAAAAATATATGGCAGTTTTGAAGGACACTTAGCAGAACAAAAAACCGATAAAGCTAAATTTTTCAGTACTTTATTTAGTTTTATCCTGGCGCGTCGTCCTATTTACGCTCCTGCCCTCAGCGACCTTATTGATGCACTCGATGAACTTCAGCCGAAAATTAGAGCTTTATTATTGGCTGATTTCAAAAATTACAACATTTCCTCTCGGATTTTGATTGATAGTGTCTGGATGGCAGAAGAAGACCTTGAGAATTCCGATTGGACGAGATGCCTTCAGGTATATGACAAAGTGATTGAAAGAACTATCGCGTGGGGTTATCCTCATATTGCTTCGGCAGCAGCGAGAGGTAAAGCCATCATCTATGATGAATACTTGCACAACCCTGATACCGCCCATCAAGTTCTTCAAGATATTGTATCAAAAGTGGGGCCATCACCACTGGTAGAGGAAGAATGTGCAACAGTATATTTACACCATAAACATTATCAAGAAGCACTCGATATTTACGAGCGTATTCTCCCAGAGTGGAGTCCATCGCCAGAAAAATTAGACTTTGGGCCTTCAGAGGGGTATCGTCGAGCTGCCATTTGTGCCGCATATTTGAACGATTGGGAGAAAGCAGCCACCTTTTTTCAAGATGGAGCAAAAAGAGCTAAAAGCCTTGATGGCTCAAAGAAATATATTGGTTTGTATGCAGATGCAGGATTTGCACAGTTTAAGGCAGGCAATGTGCGGGATAGCCTGAATTTACTGAGTGTGGCACTACAAGAATTTGATATGCTTCCTCAGGATGATACAGATGTTGGGTATTTCACATTAAAAAAACTTTTAGGATATTCAATAACCTGGTTGGCACAACAAAATAAAAAGAATAATATCAAATCAGAAGAACCTCCACCAGGCTTCTGTAGTGATCCTGCCAGGCATGACGAAATTATGAACTATCCAAATTTTCCTATACAATATGCGTGGCTTTATTTGGCTCAAATGGAGTCTCAATTCAATTTAGGAATGACAATTTTTGAGCAAGTATTGCAGATTACAGACCGAAATGCATATCCATCATTAAGATTCTTTTTTTTTCTCCTTAAATTACAGCATGACTTTAGAAACAAAACCTTTGACGAACTACCACAACGTATGTGTCAATTAGCAGATGCATGTGTCTCAATGCAGAAGCATGAACAAAGTGGAAAAGAAATAGGAGAAAAGGGATTTTATGCTGTATCTACCACGGATCTATCCAACTTTGTTTCAGTCAAGAGTATTATTGGCCTGCTGGTAGCAGCCCTTCTTGTTCAACTGTCAACAAACAAAGATACGGCTGAAATTCTGGCTAAATGGCGTGCAAATTCATCAGGATTACCAATAAAACAAAATATGATTATCGCTCTTGATCTAATTGAATCAATATTAGAAGGAGAAGAGAAGAATGCTCTAACAGTAATGAGAATAACAGCCAGAAGTGAAGATCAACTGGTAGCAGCATTAAAAGTTGCTCAGGATATTGAAATGGACCCACAAAATCTTTTTTATGCCCACATACTTATTACAACTGCTTTCATTGATCAAGATTGGGAAGAGTGTGTAGAGCCAGGCTTAATAGAACTTCTTTCTAAACAATGGCTTAAGAAAACAAAATTTCGAGCGGTTTTAAGAAATCCTATGATTACAGTGCCGCAGATAGAACAAGCCTGCAACAGCAGTGAGACTGGAAAGAAAAAAATCGGCCAGATTTTACTCGCGGCACATCAAGCTGTTTCACTCCAAGCACCATCTGATATTTTACAGCAATTTCGCAGTTGGACAGAATAAGTACCCTGTTATTAAATTGAAAGTTCACCTTTATTGGGTGCAAGATTACTTGAGGCAGTCTGAGTTATGCGATTTGGAAATGGCCTATCTTACGCCGGTTGAGGTGCTGGTAAAATTAGATGCGTGGAAGCGGGTATTGACAGAGGAATCGTAGTAATGAAGTAAATGTTTTTTCTATATGAACATTTAAAAAAAGGCCGATTTAAATCGGCCTTTTTTTATGTACAGATTATTCACTGCTGATCCCGTGTTCTTCGAGCCAGGTTTTGAGGGGTACGTCTTCGGGCGTGGGGGAGGTGTAGCCGCGACCGCCGGAGTAGCTGACGCCGAGGAGTTGTTTTTGTATAGGCGTGCAGCGGTCGAGGGGACGAAGCCAGCGATATGGGACTTTGTGGTTTGGTGGGCGACTGGTCAGCTTTGACGAAGTGATCTTGCTTTTTGCCATTTGGTTTGAATCAGAAACCGCCTTTTTTTTCATGTCATGAATTTTCAGCGATAGCGGATCAACTTTGCACATTATGTTGTGCCAGTCTGTCGTGCTACGGGGATGCAATCAGAGGTTCTATCTCCCGCTCAATTTGGCGACGTACCGTGTGCTCGGCGACATCGAGATCGTAGCGGGTCTGAAGATTGATCCAGAACTCAGGCGTCATGCCAAAGTAGTGACCAAGGCGTAGCGCGGTATCAATTGTAATCCCATTAATTCCATTTACGATAGCGTCTAAGCCCTTCTCCGAAACCTTGATCCCCTGAGCAAGGCGAGTCACACTGAGATTCATCGGAATAAGGAACTCATCGCGCAGGATCTCGCCAGGATGTACCGGAGACAGTAGCTGCCCGGTTGTGACTTCCGAGAAGTCAACTTTTCGCCGGTCCAGTTCTTCGCGTTTAATGATCATCATTCCTTGTATCCACGGAAACTCCCGATCTTACACGACCCTATGAGTGGCACTGCTTCACTGATGCCGTATCTGAATTGTCCAAATTCCGGACGGCAAACTATCCCAAGCCATAACGCTACTGGCGACAAATTCGGCTTTCACTGAATCTGGCACATCGCTGTGAATACGAAACAAGATGACGCCGTGAGGGGCGGACATACCGTCACGATGCACAAGGTCTCCAAAGTCCTTATCATAAGTTATCAGCGCACGTCTTTCCCGCGTTGCCAATTCCAGCAGGTTGGGGTCTGCTTCGCCCCGGTCCGTTTCCTTCGTCCATCGCACATCCTGGCCTGCAGTACGTAGCCGGACAACGACCTGCTCCGATATATTTTCGTCGGCAAGTATTCTCATCTACCGTTTGCCATCCATAATCGCATCAATATCCTCCCAAGTCACATTGGACAGCTTTGCACCAGTGGCGGCGTACTTCCGACAGGCTCGGATATCCTCCGGAGTGATGTGCGAGTACATACGAATGATATCGGCTTCGCTGCGCCCCCCGTCCAGCAATTCCATGATCAGTTCCACCGAAATCCGAGTGCCTTTTATTGTTGGTTTTCCTGCCAGTATCAACGGGTCAGTGACAATGCGATCCTGCCAGATTGGATTCTTATTTATCATGGCGTGCCTCCTCTTTTAGATTCTGGTCTCTGCGACCTCATTACCTACCCGGAGTCTGTAAAAAAGTTCCAAGTGACAAAGACAGTATATTCAGTTCTGCATGTTTTGTCAACGCGCTGTCTTCATTCTCCTGCTTACCACCTGTGCCGTTGACTATTCACCGCTGATCCCGTGTTCGTCGAGCCAGGTTTTGAGGGGCGCGTCTTCGGGCGTGGGGGAGGTGTAGCCTCGACCACCGGAGTAGCTGACGCCGAGGAGTTGTTTTTGGATGGGCGTGCAACGGTCGAGGTAGTGTTCAACTCGCATGTCGTCGCGTGGGCGAAGCCAGCGATAGGAGTAGCCGTAGAAGAGTACGCGGCGAGGTTCCTTCCAGTAGTTGGTACTGGCGGAGTGCCATAAGCGGCGGTCAAAAAACACGGCTGATCCGGGGGGCACGAGCACCGGGATAGCGTCTTTGTGTAGCGCGTTGCGGTCTTTTCCGGGAAATGTGTTTTGCGTTTGGCTTTTGGGGAGGACGTAGAAATTGCCGCGGCCTGGTTGGGTTGTATCGGTGAGAAAAAAGCCGATTTTGAGGGAGATCATGGGACGCGGGTTCATGTCAAAGTCTTGATTGATACGACCGCTGTCTTGATGGAAGCCGAGACCAGGTCCGTCTTTTTCGAGTGTTTTGTGCGGTTCTGCAGGGGGTGTCACGGTCATGTGGGTGTGGTAGAGTTGGATGTGCCATCCCAGGATGCCCCACACTTTGGGAAATGTTTTGTACCAGTCGAGCAAGGGCAAGAAATGGTCGTCTTTACCTATGAAGTCGTAGTGGTTGATGCGCGCTGTGGCACTTTTGCCCATTCGAGCGCGTTCTTCTTTATCTACGCGATCTACTGCGACTACGAGATCGCTGACCATGTCGGGGGGCAGGGCGTCTGGAACGATGAAGTAGCCATCCCGTTTGAATTTGCGCGCTTCTTCTTCTGTCAGACAATAATCGAGACATTTGGGGTGCATTGTTTGGCTCCTTATCTCACGTTTTTGTTTTAGAGCGTCGCGTCAGTACATACCGATCTTCTGCGGCGCGATAATAACCTTTCACAAAGTTTCTCTCGCTAAATCCCCATTTTTCGTACAGGGAAATAGCACTTTCATTTTCGGGATCTACGGTCAAAAAGCAATCCACACCGATTTGGTCACAGGCGGCCAAAATTGCGTCGAACAAAGCGGAACCAATGCCTTTGCCGCGAAAGGGATGATCCACAAATACTTTGTGCAGACAATACAGCCTGTCTGTCTTTGTGGGAAATGCCAGCACGGCACCGATCAGTTTTCCGCCTTCTCTTGCACAGAATACCAGTGCGTGTTCTGTCCACAATCGCCAGACGTGCTCGCCATCGGGAATGTACTCAGAATTCCGGTTTTGTGCCCAGGCTTCGCGGTCCAATTTTGCGATTTCCAAAAAGTCGCGCGTTTCGGCACGCTGAATATGCATCTCAAATACTCCTGCGAATAGTGGTTTGTACCTGTGTAGATATGTAGAAATGTTTGATGTGCGTCAAGTTATTTTCTATGTCTTGTGGGAGATACTTCAAAGGCATTGACATTCTCACAACAAGTCCTATCTTCAGATGCGGTTGGCAACTACAAGTTCATCCACTTTCAGCTTTTGGCCCTTTGTTTTGCCGACCGATAGCGGCTGAGAGCTACCAATTGGGAGATAAAAATGAAGTTGGGTATTGTCACGTATCAAATTGCCGCGGACTGGGATGTTGCCACGATTATCGAAACCTGTGCAAAACTCGGTTATGGCGGTGCCGAATTGCGTACCACGCATGCTCACGGCGTTGAATCAGACCTTTCGGCGGGACAACGGCAGGATATCCGCAAGCAATTTGAAGATGGCGGTGTCGAAATCGCGGGTTTGGGCTCGGCATTTGAATATCATTCAGATGATCCCGGCGTTGTGCGAGAAAATATTGACGGTACTATTGAATACGCCAAACTCGCCGCCGATCTGGGTTGCCCGGGCGTTAAGGTGCGGCCCAATGGCCTGCAAACCGACAAAGGTATCTCGGTGGATCAAACGCTCGAACAGATTGGCAAATCCGTGCGCGAATGCGCGATTGCCGCTGCTGATCTGGGGGTGCAAATCCGGGTGGAAGTACACGGGCGAGAAACGCAAAATCCAGCACATATGCGCACGATTATGGATTGGGCAGATCACGACAATGCGAAGATATGCTGGAACTCGAATTTGGGCGAGGTTGAAGACGGTTCTATCAAAGCCAATTTTGATTTGCTCAAACACAAAATCGGTCTGGTACACATCACCGAATTGTGCAATCCGGCCTATCCCTGGCGCGAACTCTTCTCTCTTCTCAATGCCGAAGGCTATGCGGGATATACGCTGGCCGAAATCCCCGGTAGTACAGATGCCGAGCGTCTGCTTCAGTACTACAAGGCGTTGTGGGAAGCGTATCAGTAGGTAGGTTCCGCTCTGATGAGCGTACAAAAAGAAATTTACGCCCTCAAACGCGAACTCGCCGCACGCTATCAACTCGGCGAAGAACATCACAATATTTGTGGGCGCAAAATAGGTGTGACGTGTGTTGAAGATGCCGAAGCACTCTTTGACAAAATGCAAATGGCCGATCCCGATAGCATTGAGATTCAGGATGAACGCCTGCCTTATTGGGCAACGCTTTGGGATTCTGCGCTTATTTTGTCCGATGTTCTGCTCGCGGATAATCTGATTGCGCCGGGCGAATCCTTGCTTGAACTCGGCTGTGGGTTGGGCCTTGTCTCATCTATTGCCTGTCTCAAACGCGCGCGTGTCACGGCTACGGATTACCAGCCCGATGCGCTCAAGTTTGCGCAACTCAATGGGTTGCAAATTGCCGGCGTCGCTCCACAGACGATGCTCATTGACTGGCGCGCCCCGCCGCGAGAACAACGCTATGCCACCTTGTTGGGCGCAGATCTCGTGTACGAACCGCGTTTTTTCGATCCTCTTATCGCCACATTCGACGCCCTTCTCGCACCGGGAGGGCGCGTTTTATTTTCTGAACCCAATCGCATCTTGGGCAGACCTTTTTTTGATTGCCTGCACAATGCGGGTTGGGTGTTTTCCATTATAACCGAGCGGGAAGGTGGAACGGTGTATGAGATCGTGAGAGGTGATTAAAATATATCCAAATCTGCTGCTTCGATATCTGCTGCTTCGATTTCTTTTCGCAATGCTTTCTCTTCTTCCTCGTCGAGCGGGCGTGTCGGTTTGACGGGGTCGCCGCAGTCTATTCCCTGCCAGCGCAATACGGCGCGTACGCTGCCGTGTCCACTGTATTTTTGACAAATCCGAATCAGTTCATTCACGTCTGCTTGCAATGTGCGTGCCGTGTCCAGGTCTCGCTTGTTCACCGCTTCGTAAATGCCCACAAAATGCGCGGGCATCACATTGTAAAACGTGCCGATTCCCCCCTGAGCGCCTACCGCAATACCCGATAGGGCCACTTCGTCATGTCCGTTAAAAATATGCGGTTTATGTGGTCCATTGAGTATGCGTTCCATCAGGAACAGGTTGAAATTTGTGAACTTAATGCCCACCACGCCTTCGAGTGCGAGCATCTGGTTGATTTGTTCAAACGAATACTCCTGATGTGTAACCACGGGGATGTAATACACAAAGACCGGCAAGTTTGCCGCTGAACTCAGCGCGCTGTAATACGCTAGGATGTCGTCAAAACGATATCCCTGGACATAAGGGGGCAAACTCGAAATGCCATCGGCTCCTGCATTGGCTGCGTGTTTGGCGAGTTCAACGGCATCGCGTTCGGAGGGGGCACCCACATGTACTACTACTCGGCCATGTCCTTTTGATGCTTTGACGGCAATTTCTGTGGCCAACTTGCGTTCGGCCATTGTCATCAAATAGCCTTCGCCCGTGTTGCCCGCCACGTACACGCCGTGAGATCCCTGTTCGTAGATACGCGCCATGAGTTTTTCAAAGGCCGAGACACTGAATGCACCTGTCTCGTCTCTGGGGCTGACCAGTGCGGGATACATGCCCTTAAAACCGTCGATTATCACAGGGCACCTCCGGTTTTTTCGTAGAGCGCGTGGGCTAGTGATTCGATTTCTGTGCGTTCAACCAGTGTTTCTACGAGATGTTGCGGCAAACCCGATGTTCCGTGGTATAAACCACTCAATGTGCCGGCAATGGCCGCAAATGTATCGACATCTCCACCCGTGAGCAGCGCGCGCTCAACTGTGGGGATAAATTCTCCTTCTGAGCGCAAAAATGCCTCCAAAGCCACGACAATTGTGGCCTGGGCTTCGCTTGGGATGGCATTTTCTCGCGCAGCTTCGGGCATCTTTACCATGGCCGCCCACGCATCTTCCTCGTTCATTGTCAGCAATGTCCCCACCTGTGCGATCAACTCGCCTGTGGATTCGCAAATCGGTCTGGCCGACCACTCGGCTACGTCCAGTACCTCATTTCCGTCCAGCGGGCGATGTGTTACCAGATGCCCCACCACATGGGCCATTGCGACTGCAGGCGCGACTGCGCGTGGGTCCTGGTGCGTTACATGGCTCGCTGCAATTGCATCTTTTAGGATATTGTCACCAGTTGCCCAATTCCACAAGCCCACTGGCGCGATTTTCATGATCGCTCCGTTGGAGGGGTGGTCTTTCGATGCGGCTTCGGACCAGGTCAGACCCTGATCAAGGCGTTCCAGGGTTTCCCGAAAGGCCCTGCCATACATAGACAGGAGTCCCTCGCGCCACATCGCCAAAAATCGGTTGCTCAGGTCTTCGGGATTGACCTTTTCACACGCTATAATTGACTCAACGAGGACGAGGGTTTGCTGGGTATCGTCTGTATATTCTCCTGCTGGTCGCGTCAACACGCCTTCCCGATTGACCCGCCCCCGATAGTGGTCTGTCAATCCTTCTACCGCTTTGATCCGATCCCGGTCCCATCCCTCACAAAAACAGCCCAGGGAATCGCCTATTGCCCCGCCCAGTAGCGCGCCTACAAACATATCCTCAACCTCGATATATTCTATATCGTCGTCCCAATAATCAGCCATAATTCAAATCCTCAAGTTTAATCGGTGCAAAAATACAAGAGCTTCTATTGTGCATCTACGATATTGCGAAATGCCCGAATGTGATCGGGCGTTGTGCCGCAACATCCGCCTATTAAGAATCCACCGACGTCCAACAAGTCTTCGACGTGTTGGGCCATGTCTTCTGGTCCTTGCGAATACGACGCCTGTTTGGTGACTTTGTCCAGGGTGGGTAAGCCCGCATTGGGATAGGCCATCAAGCGCTTGTTTTCAATGCCGCGATCCCCAAGTGCTTTTTGCATCTGCACTGTGCCCTCAATTGCATAGGGCATGCCCGTGTGATCTGTATTGCGCGTTTCTGCGCCACAGTTCAGGCCCAGGAGTTGCACATCGCCGAGTAGATTATCGCCGTCTGAAAATTCGCCACTTGCCAAAATGTCCAGTAGGTCGCTGGGTGAAACCCCCCAGTCCGTGCGATAGATCAATTCGCCCGTTTTGCGATCCTTTGTGAATTTATACGTCATATTCACGGCGATGGGCAAGCCCGTTTGTCGCGCAATGTCAACGGCGATTGCCGCTTCTTTGGCGGAAAACTGCGTTTCTATGACAAAAAAATCGACGCCGCCTTTGACCATGGCAGAGATGACGCGCTCGTGGGCCAATCGCACATCTACATTGGGGATGCCAAAAACTGTATCGCCAGCATCGGCTTCGATAGCACCGGGGGAGGGACCGATGGAGCCACCCACATAAACATCCTTCCCGCTTTCTTCAACGGCTTGCCGGGCGTGTTGGACAGCTAATTCTGTCAGGTGCTCGGCATCATCCTCATCGGCGTCGGCCATCTCGAGATGCAGGGGGGATACCACAAATGTGTTTGTGCCAATGGCATTTGCGCCCGCATCAATATACGCGCGATGTACTGCTACAACCTCTTTGGGATGCGATAGATTGGCGATGGAACTGTTTGCCAGGTTTACCCCGTGTGCAAATAATTGAGACCCAAATCCGCCGTCATACACCATTGGCTGGTCATCTGCGAGGCGTTCTGCAAAAGACTTCATACCGTCATCCTCTTGAACTGACACCCTTCGACAAATACGTCAAAAAAGTCTGGCTTTGTCTCCAGTTCCACATGCTCAATCCGTTTCACAAGGTGCTCTAAACTCCCGCGTCGTTTCCGCGAGAGCAATACTTCTCGCGCGCCCAATATCGCGGCATTTCCCACCTTTTCGATGCGTTCTTGTGGCACGGGTGCGAGAAAACCGATGTCAATCGCATTTTGCACATTGACGTAATTGGCAAATCCGCCAGATAGATAAAGCCGATGGATCTGATCGGGGGCAATGCCAAATTCGCGCATGACGAGTAACTGCCCACAGTAATTTGCGGCCTTGGCCTGCGCCAGGTTGCTCGCGTCTTCGCGCGATAGCGCAATGCCGTGTTCGGGCACTACGATCATTTCATATTGCTTGCGGTCGGCAAATACCCCTTTTTCTGTCATCAAATCATGCCGTCGAAGCTCGGCCAACAAATCGATCAGTCCAGAGCCACACAATCCCTGGGGCGTGCCATTGCCGATTACGCGGTAATTGAACTGACCATTTTCCCACGCCATCGATTCAATCGCCCCATCTTGTCCGGGCATGCCACAGGCGATACCGCCGCCTTCAAATGCCGGTCCCGCCGGACAAGAGGCTGCTACCAACCTGTCTCGATTGCCCACGACGACTTCGGTATTGGTGCCCACATCGACGAGCATAAATATCTCGTCTTGAGCGCCCATTTCTACGGCCAGCATGTCCGCTGCGACATCGCCGCCTACATGGCTTGCAATAAGGGGCATGCCATATACCCGCGCTTTGGGATTTGCCCGAATGCCCAATCGCCTGCTGCTCTCATAGAGGGCGGTTGTCTTTCGCTCTCCGGCCAGATATTCGTGTTCTATTTGAGATTTATAGGGTTTTTGCCCGATACTCTGCACATCGAGCCTGAAGAACATATCCCGCATGGTGGCATTGCCTGCGACGACAATTTCGTAAATTTCTTGCCGTTCAAAACCCAATTTTTCACATAGTACGAGAATTTCGTGGTTGATCGCATTTACCAGTGTCTTCCACAGTTCATTTGGATATTCGCCGTCATAGGAAATGCGATACATGATATCGCTGCCGCCAAAGCGCTGGGGATTTTCATAAGATGCAATCGCAATGCTCTCGCCAGATTCCAGATCTACGAGATCCATCACAATTGTCGTGGTGCCCACATCAATTGCCAGCCCATAGATGTGTCCCCGAAACCGATCGATGTCCTCTCCGTCGTAGAATACCCGGTCACCACGGCGCGTTACCATGGGATCGAGATCGATTTCTTTTTGCTGGCTCAAGGTCAAAATTTGAGGCGCGCGGCGCAGGGGTACAAATTCGACTTCGGCATTCAGATCTACGACTTCAGCCTGACAGGCCAATCGGTAATTGTCTTTTAAGAAGGCTTCAGCTTCGGTTTTGGGGCATAAGCTCTCTTCGCCTTTTGCAATTTCTACCACGCATTCATGGCATATCCCCGACCGGAAACACGATGTTGGAACTCGTACAGATAGATCGTCGGCATAATCAAATATCGTCTTTCGCGCTTCGAGTTGTTGCACCTTGCCCATGTGTGTAATTGTGCCCGTCCCCTTTTTTCGGCGACGGTTTTTTTGTTTTTTGAGCGTGGTCTTCATCTCACGATAGGCATTTGGCTCCGTTTCCCAGGCCGTGCGATAGTCGAGATTATCATTGCTGGCACATTGAAAAAGCGCCCGGTCAGGCGCTGGTTTACGCTGAAATTTACATCCAAATTTGGCCGTGCACTCGTCATCCTTGTTTTTGTAGGGACAGCGCATTTGCGCCTGTTCGTCGGCATGCTGGACAATATCTGAAAAAATTTCAGACATGCGATCCAGGCGCTTTTGATAGGCTTCTCGATCTATTTTTTGAGGCTTACGCATTCTCTGCCTCCCACTCCTTCAACAATTGTACAGCCAGTTCCACGCAGTCCAGGGCGTTTTCGCCGTATCCATCCGCACCCATGTCATCGGCAAATTCCTGTGTCACGGGGGCACCACCTACCATGATTTTTACATCGTCTCGCAAGTCTTCGTCGATAAATGCCTCAATTGTCTTGCCCATATTCGGCATTGTCGTGGTCAACAGTGCCGACATGCCGAGCAAATTGGCTTCGTGTTCTTCGACAGCATCCATAAATTCGTCTTCGGATGTATCCACGCCGAGGTCGTGGACGACAAACCCGGCACCGCGCAACATCATGATACACAAATTTTTGCCAATATCGTGCAAATCGCCCTTTACCGTGCCCATAATGACTGTGCCTACAGGATCGACGCCCGAGGCTGACAGGATGGGCTCAATATGCGCCATCCCCGCTTTCATTGCCCGGGCGCAGGCGAGGACTTCGGGTACAAAAATAAAATTTTCTCGAAATTTAATCCCCACAATGCCCATGCCGGCGATCAATCCATCGTCCATAATTTCCAGCGCGCCCACGCCTGCATTTAGGGCTTCGCGCGTTAATTGATCGACATCGTGATGTGCGCCATCGATCAATGAAGCGGCAATTGCCTGCATCTCGGGACTCGCGTTTGCGAACAGATCGATATTGCGTTGAATCTCATCGGGGCGTTCTAAAAATTCTTCTATTTCCTCTTTGATAAACTCATTTTGAACATCGGATAATTCAGCCATTAACGCTCTCTGCCTCCGCATGCCAATCCACGACTGCTTTTGGGATTTCTTTCAGATTTTCGATTGATGTTTGCAATGGAATCGCACATTCAGGCCCGATCAGGTTCACACCGGCGTCCAGGTTTTTATACACTTCTTCTCTTACGGTCTCCGGCTCTTTTGAAAATAGCGTTTCCGGATTGTTGATATTGCCCACCAGCGCGATCTGCTCTTTCATGATATCAATAGATTCATTTGGATCGTTTTTGGAGTCGTAGTGGAATGCCGCCATGCCCGTTTGCGCGATGTATTCCATCCGATCAACGGTGCGTCCGCATATATGCAAAATTAGCGGAATGGGTATGCGGTCGGCAAACTCGATGTGCAATTCGCGCAAATACCGGTCGTAATAATCGCCGCTGACCAGGTCTCCCGTTGCGTGATCGGGCAGGGTCAAGGCATCGGCGCCCGCTTCAATTTGCGCTACACCAAATGCGACGGTTACTTCTTTTAATTTGTCCAGAATTTGCCGCGTGTGATCCGGGTCGTCCAGTGATAGGAGCAAAAAGTCCTCTACGCCAAAGCAGTGATACGCCAGGGACCAGGGTCCCATTGTTTTGCCGATAATCGCCACTTCATCGCCGTATTCTTTTCGCAATATGCCAATCGCGTCCAGTACGCATTTTGTATCGGGATGGGTCAATAAGTTCGATGGGATTTCAATATCATCGGCCTTGTGCCAGATCGGTTCTCTCATTTGCACTGTGGGCCAGTTGTCTTTTTGCTCCCACTGAATTTTGCACCCGAGTGCGGACGATTCTTGAATAATTGTAAATACCGGCATGATCGTGTCAAAACCCAGTTCGGTATAGCCTGTTGCCGCCAGGCGCGCCATGAGTTCTGGGTCGCGATTCGCCTGCGGAAATGGCGCATCGACGAGATCCATCAATTCTACGGTTGCAACCGAAGTGGGATTGCACGTTGGGGTGCGATCCACAGGTGCCCGATTGAGTGCGGCCAATACGCGGTCGCGCGGTTTCATTGGTTTTGTTGTCTGGTCATTCATACGTGACTCCAGTTCCTAATTTTGCGCGCTCGGGGCTGCGAGCACGCCCCGGCTGGCGGCTTGTTCCAATTCTCGCATGACGGATCGCACATTGGGGGCGCGTACGAGAAGAACGCCTATGAGGGGATCGTGTGTCATGCCGCAATCAAAGCGTACCTGGTCTTCTTCCACTTGTTCCAATTCGCCCAGTTTTGCAAGCCCTCCGGCCACCAATCGAATGCGCCGGTCTGCGCCTTTTTCATCGCTGTCAGCCGTGATTTTGTACACGGCATTGGATTGTGCTGTTGCCGAAATGTGCAATCCCGATTTTTTGTCCAGGATGGTCAATGGTCGCATAGATACATCGTCATCCATGCCGAGTTTGCACGCTTCCAGGAATAGTCGTTTCACAGATAGCAGGTGTGTGGCGCCACATGGAAAGCGCAATAATCCCTCGCCTGTGTCTTCCATGCCTCCCAGGACTCGCATCGCATGGTTTACGGAGTCAATACGCGCTTGCGCCCCATCTCTCTGGCTGTATGTGTGAACGCGAAAAGTCGTGCCCTGCGCGTTTTCCTGCCGATATAGCCCTATTGTGATGTCGTGAAAATGGACATCCATTGGCACCAATTCTATTCGCCGACCTATGTCTAATGTCTGTCCCATGAGAATCCTTCCGCTACCTATCAAGCACATATTGGCGCACGGCTTTGGCAAAGCCATCGTTTTCAATGTGGTCGGTTTTTAGAATATTTCCCCCGGCCACTGCGCGATGGGTTGCTGCATCTGCGTTGTGCATCAATATACCGGTTCCGGCTGCGCGCAACATGGGTAAATCATTATTGCCATCGCCCACAGCCATCACTTCATCGAGGCTGCTGCCAATATGGTTGGCAATCGCTGTGAGTGCCGTGCCTTTGTTCACATCCGGGTGCATGATTTCGATGCGACCCGCCACGGCCCATGCCATGTAAATTTGATCGCCGAATATATTTTTTAATTCATCAACTGTTTCATCGGCATGCCCGGGTTTGGGCAAGAGCATTATTTTGGGGGGCGAGGCCAAGTCTTTTGCGCGTATTCGCTGCGCGAGGTCGGCATCGACTTCATAGACCATATTGGTCATTGTGGCGACCTCCCGGCTCATTTTTGTCATGCGGTCGGTAATATAAACTTCGCAAGGATCCTCGCTGTTCATGTCACAGCGGCAATATACAAAATTCATGAGCCGGTCATCGGCATATTGGATCAAAGATAAGAAAATGTCATCGGGCAAACGCTGTTCGTGCATGAGCTGGCGTGTGCCATTTTTCTTGGGAGCAAAAACCATCGCGCCATTATAACATCCGGCATAGAGGGCGTCGGCCACGCTGGGGTTGCTTACAAACGGAATTTGGTTGCGTTCGAAATTGCGCCCACTCATAGACGCTACAGCCACGCCGCGATCCAACAATTCGCAAATCGCCGCCATCGAAGCATCCGATGGGGTGTTGTTGTGATTTAAGAGCGTTCCATCCAGGTCAAATGCCACAAGTCTGATCACTGCATCTCCTCTAATCAACCAGGGGCAATCGAACGGTTCCGCCGCGCTCTGCCGAGCGGTGAACAGCTTCGGTAAATTCCATATATCTCATACCTTCGTAAAAGCTGGTATCGCCCTGAGGCCCACCCTTGATGGCATTGATGAAATCGGCTTCGACAGTCCATTCGGCGGCTTCATCTTCGGGGATGGGAATTTGTTGCGGACGCCGATCACCTGTTTTTGCACCGCGGATTTGCGTTCCCATGTCGTAGGTCAATGTGCCGTCGCTGCCATAAGCTTCAACGATGGAGCTTCCGCCAAATTGCGCGACGCCCGAAAATAGAAATGCCGCACGCGCACCATTTTCCATTTTGCCTATGATATGCGCCATATCAGGTGTTTCAACCGGCCCGTTACCAGACCCATCGGGTAGTGGTCGCTCTCTGGTAAAAATTTCAGTTTCAGCCGTTATGGTTGACATATAGCCAAATACGCGCGCCACGCGCTCGATGGTAATGCCCATTCCCAGGATATTCAGGCCCGAATACCGGCTCATTTGTCGCCAGTGCAATGGCTCTTCGGTATCCCAATAGCGCCCACCCAGGTCGCGAACATAGACGTGGAAAATATCGCCCAAATATCCTTCATCTATGAGCCGTCTCAAGAAACGCCCGCCTTTCCACGGGGGGGCTGGACAAATTTGGGTTACGAGATTGGATTCTCGACTTCTGGCATACATCAATCGGGCTTCTCGCAAGTTCATCGCCATGCGCGCCTGTACAAAGGTGTGTTTGCCAGCGTCTAAGGATGCGAGGACGAATTCACAGTGTTTGTACGGCCAGGTGCCGATCATTACCGCGTCGATATCGTCCCTGTGCAAGAGGGCCTGTGGGTCTGTCATGGCTTCGGCTGATAAGTCCTGCTCGGCTATTACCTTTTCACCGCTTTCTATACTGCGGTTGCATATTGCCACGACTTCGGCATCATCAATTTTTGCCAGTCCTGGAAAATGTCGGCTCCGGAAAATACCACCCGCACCAATAATACCAATGCGAATTTTATCTGCCATTTTTTACCTCGCTGTGTTGTCGTTGTTTTCTCCAATGTTCAAGGGTGCAGAAACTACAGTGCGAATGTATCACAGTTTTTGTCAATTAGCAAACAAATCGGTCACGGCCTCAGGCTGTATCGAACTTCCCTGAGTTCTCTATATATCTTTCATAGGGAACAAGGTTGACGCCACTCCCCCTGTGGATGAAGATCGAACTCTCGCCATATTCGCCATGGCGAAAGATGGGCTCGAATCCGTAGGATCCGACTTCGGCCTGAAGCCGTCTCCAATCCCGATAACACCGCTTTGGAATGTAGGTCCTGCCATTCACAACAATTGTGTCCTCGCACGCTTCGATCCGCTCCCGTTCGGATGGGTATTTTTCGAGCGGTTCGTAGTAGTAATCTGTTGACGGATCGTAAAGACAGTCGTTGTCATAGATGTCATATGTTTGGCCAGTTGATCTGTCGATGACTTTCATGTCCGGAGTATGTCGGGAGGACTCGTAAACCGAGGAACTCACGAGATAGTAGCCCTCAGGTTTCAGTCGCGCCTTGACGCTTTCGAAGACAGATCTGCGCTCTTCTACAAATACGATGTGATTGATGCAGTAGCTGTCGACGATCAAATCGAACTGGTTTCCACTGTGCGGGATCTGGGTTACGTCCATCACCTCATACTGAATGGACAAACCTCGAAGAGTAGCTATTTCCCGGGCCGTGTGGATCGCTTCAGGTATCAAGTCGTAACCGGTGACCTGGTAACCCCGCTCGGCCAGAAATAACGCGCCTGGTCCCACACCGGTTCCGAGTTCGAGAGCCGTTGGATTCGGTGTCTCAAACCGGAGCCTCGGCAAGGCCGCTTCGAGAAAGTTGCGAGATGAAAAGTCGTGGAAGTCCGTGCCTCCATACGTCCTTTTTGCCCAATGCTCCAGACCCATCCGCGTCATGATTTCGTATCGCCGAATATTTTCACGGAAGTAGTATCTCATTTAATCATTCTTATTTTCGCTTTTCGCCAAACTGGCACAAACCAGTTCTTTATCATTTCGGGCGAACACATGTTTATAGGCAAACGCAGGATGCGCCCACGTGACACCCCCTCTGCGGTTCAACTGGTCGCGCGTCGGTTCGATCAGTTTCGCGCGGCTGATGATATTCAGCCCGTCCGGCGAAAGCGTTGTAATCAGGAGTTCGCCGCGCTCATTGAACATCCAGACCTTATCGCCATTTTTGATAAAATGGATGTTGCTCCAGCGCGCTTTCGGAACCGCGGTGAGGTCTTCCCAAATCCGATCGCCGTTGCGGGCATCGAGGCAGCGGAGTTCCCCATAGCTATCCACACCGTAAATGTAATCGCCGAGTCGGATCGGAGTTGACATCGTGGAATGGAGCGCGTCTGTGTTCCGTTCATTTTTTCCCTTACGGTGCCAACCGAATTGCATCATCGGCTTATCTGGATTCAGTTTCAGCAGCAGCGAGCCTTCAAAGAAATCGGTAATAAACAATTCATTTTGATAAAAAACGGGACTTGCGATCCCGATCTCCATGCGAGTCGGTGGAAACGGATGGAGCCAATACGCGCTGCCTGTCTGCGGGTTGAGCCCAGCGATATTTCTACCTGTCCAACAGACGAGCACCCGCTCGCCACCCTGTGTAATCACAATTGGAGCTGAGTAAGATGCGTTGTCTTCAAGGGCTTTCCATTTTTCGGCTCCGGTTTTGCGATCGAAAGCGACGATGCATGCTCCGGGCGTGCCGCCGATTTGTACGATGAGGTGTGAACCCTCGACAATCGGCGCGCTCGCAATCCCCCAGGTTGGCATCTCAATATTATATTCGGCGTTGAGGTCTTTTTTCCACTTCAACGTGCCGGTTGCAGCATCAAAGCAGTGGAGATGCCCCATCGCTCCCAGGGCGTAAGCGAGTCCGTCATGAATGATAACATTGGCGCGGGGTCCGGCGGTATAGTCAATTCGGTATTCACACTCGTAGGTGAAGGACCAGATCGATTCCCCTGTTTTCCAGTCGAAACAGTGAACCCGTTCGACCTGTTTCGGTTTCGCGAGACGGTCAGTAATGTAAATGCGCCCGTCAGCGACGCTCGGGCCGCTATAGCCGCTGCCGATTGGCACTCGCCAACGAATCGGGATCTCCGGTCCGTCAAATGCCTCCAATATCCCGGTTTCGCTCCAAACACCGTCCCGGTGCGGTCCCCGCCACTGCGGCCATTCATCGGCCAAAACCGAAGAGATGGGGATAAGCACAGCGAGCAGCATTAGTTTCAATAGGATTCGGTTCATGGTTCCTCTTGTCTTTTTTTAAAACGCAAATTTTTGACCCGGTTTCCCGTCAGCCTGAACCCTGTAATTTGTCCCGTATTGTCTCGCCTAAAATAAATTTTTGGAAAAAACCACGCATCTCCGACGAAATGATCGTCGGCACAGGTTAGTGATATGTCGTCATGCCGCCTGTGTTGCGCCACGAGCCGGTCTCCTCGCACACCAATGGTATAGGTAGTATCGAGTTCTTCGGTGTAGTAATCGCCTTCGAATTCTGCCAACTGTTCTGGTGATAGGGGGTCAGACTCAATGCGTTCAGAGGGTTGCTTATCCGGCTCGGGTGCTTCAGGGGCAAGGACATCAGCGAGATAGATGTCAGCGATCTTTTTCGCCAGATTGAGCGGATTAAAGGTGTCCAGATTGCACAATATGACAATGCCGAATTTCTGAGCCGGAAAACGTATGAGATGGCTGCGAAATCCCCGCCACGATCCGCCGTGTCCGACCGTTTTCTGCGCTCTGTACTCGCCGATGTCCAATCCGAAGGCGTAACGGATCTGTTTCCCATTATTGAGGACTCCTCGCTGATGCATCTGCTCAACTACTGCCTGTCCGCCTATCCGTGCATCGTCAAAGTTCAGAATCCACTTTGCCAGATCTTCTACTGTTGAATAGAGGGAACTCGAACCGAGGGCGGTTAAATTGTTCACAGCATTTTTGAACCCGTTATCTTTCGCGGACGAATAGGAATACGCCCGGTTTTTCACAATCATCTCGTGGTCATCGTGAAAGTGGGTGCTGGTCATGGCGAGGGGCTTAAAGATGTTGGCGTCCGTCCATTCGCGAAATGAATCTCCCGTTATTGTTTCAACGATTTCTGCCAGCAGATTATACCCCGTATTTGAGTATAAAAACGCTGTTCCAGGCTCAAAATTGAGTTCTTTCTGACGCCTTACCATTTTCAAAATGTGCTTAAACGAAATTATGTCATCCATCTGTCCGCCCGCGATGACAAGTGCCTGTACCCAATCCCGCAATCCACTTGTGTGATGTACCAGATGTCGAATCGTTATTTTTGTTCCAAAATCCGGGATATCGGGCAAGTGCATTCGGATATCGTCATTCAGCGAGAGTTTCCCTTCATCCAACAACGTGGCGATGGCAAAGCCCGCAAATTGCTTGGAGACCGAAGCAATGTCGAAGATGGTTGTCGGCGCAATCGGGATGTCGTATTCGAGATTCGCCATCCCGTATCCGCGTTTGTAGATAATTTCACCGTCTCTGATAACCGATAGGGCGGCACCAGGGGAATCTGGCTTGTCCCATTCCGCGAATACTTGATCGACTTTTGCCTCAAGTGACTCGTGATTTGTCATTGGTTACCTTCCCCCGTCGAATTTCTCGCAAAGCTACCGTACCGGAAATACTTTAACGGTTCTTCTGTTGACCTTCTGAAATAGGCAGGGAAACGAAGGCCAAACCGCCCTGTGGCGACGCTACATCAACGGGATGTTAAGTGACTTGGATCTCAACTAATTGGTTTAGGCACGAGTCGTCCATCTTCGATGGTATAGTCTCGAAATACGCTAACTGTATTTTCAAGAAATTCATGAAGAAGGCTAATTGCTTTTAATGCATCTCTCTTCATTGATAACTCAGTAATCGGGCTTTTAGGATGTATGTGTTTATTTCGTATTCTATTTATAGATTCTAAGACCGCGGCTTGTTCTGAAGTTATCAGGCCAAATGATTGAAGTCGTGGGATTTTCTGACCTAGAGTTTCTTCTTGTATTATTTTTTCTCTAATTGATTTATCGATTTCATATCTTTCTATGAGGTTATTACAGATTCTGTCCGCTACCGTTGCGGTAGAGGCTATACAAGAAAAAAAATGACCGTCCATATATGTGTTACGTGCCTCAAGTAACAATGGTCGTATTTCATCATTATCATGTATTATCAGTGTTGGTAATCTTAGGTGACGCTTAACCTTATCGACCACAGTACGTTTTATTTCGTCAATCTGTAATCTCTTAAGCTGTAGTGTAAATGCTCGCTTTTGAGCTGGAGTACCAGTATAACTGTTCTTAAGCAAATCTATATATACTTTGAGAAATCCTTCCTCAGAGGTTAATTGCAATCCTTCATATCCCAACGCTTTTTTTAACAGTTTGAACTGATTGCCATCTTCTAAAAAACCCAGCTTTCCAAATGCAATATAATAACGTTCATTCTCTCCTTGGCAGATGAAGATATATGGCTTTCCCCAGTATTTCTTGTTCAGTTTAATGCGTTCAATTCCTCTTATATCAGGATGTCTAATTTCTTCATCCTTTTTTATAGGCCTCGCTGTTTTGATGTTTATAGTCTCTATCATACCACCAGTCTCGTCGTTCAAATAAATAGTGGGATCTTTTAATGACTTCCACAGCAATAATCCTGAGCGGAGATGAATAGGACCTGCTTGACGAGATGTATCTACTCGCTTTTGAATCTCAGGAAAGACCCAAGTTCGGATTATACGCTCAAAAAGCAGTTGAGCAGGTGTTTTTTGTCGTTGCGCTGCCATAAACTCAGTCTCAGTTTGCCACTACCAGTGCGTCTTTGGCTTTGCGAGGCAGTTCGACGAGGATGAAATAAGATTCGGGATACAAGTAGTCTTCTCTTGATTCATCAATGACTCTCAAATACCCCTCTTGCGCCGCTTCTTCGTCGGGCAGAATCTGGTAGATCTTTCGCTTTTCCAGATCGTCGCAATCTCTGTTTTCAATACACAGCGCGAATTGAGATTTTGATGGGTTCTTTGTCATTTCAGGCGTGCAGTTCTACATCAATAGTCTCTGGTGTATCCACTAAGATGGAAAACCCGAACCGCGGCAGCAATTCCTCGAATGCACGGCGAGAGATCCCGAGCGCGAGGCACGCTTCTTTCTCGGAGAGTTTTCCTACATGGTAGAGTGTTGCAACCAGGACTTCTCTGAAATACGCCTGGTCGAGATGAACAAGCGCAGCCGTATCTGGCAAGTCTAAAGAGATTTTCATATTGTATGCCCTTTGTTTATTTCGAAGTGGCCAACGCCTTTGATGTCAATGGTGTACTACGTCCGTTGCATGCCCGGTTAGGCTTACTATCTATCTTGTGTCTGCCAACTGCTCTGAACTCTATCTCGCATAACCACTAATAACCCAGGCCAATCTGTTTCGGCAAACTGAGCCATACCCTGCATAATTCGGTGGTGAATTTTATGTCGATTTGGCTGGCGAAGCCGGATGATTAATACACCATAGTGTTTCACTGTACAGTACTGTGTGAAGCCCTTATCCGTTGTGATCAACAAACATCTCTGCCTCTGTACCATCATCCATAGTTCGTCGTCGTGCATGCCCTCATCAGGAGTACCGCGAATATCGCGCACTTCATGGCCCATCTCTCGAAGTGTCTGTACCGTCATCAAAGGAATATGTTCATCAACAACGATCTTCATGACTCTGCCGGCAAGGCTTCCAGAGGGGTTACTTGTTCCTCAGCGAGTGCGGCTCCATAGTCAAAACATGCATAAATATCTTCTTGAGTTAGCGAAGGATATTCTGCGAGGAGATCCTCGACAGTGTCCCCATTGGCCAACATCCCCAGGATTAGATGCACAGGGATACGTGTACCTTTAATACAGGCTTGTCCATGACAAACTCTGGGATCAATGGCAATACGTTCATGCATTTTTTATCTCCATTAAAAGGACTTTTACTTCTTACCTATATCACGCCCGTCACTTGCATCGCAGTCTTGGCAATCTCTGAGAGTGCGCATTCGCCGGTGACGCGATCGCCGAGTTTCAGGCTGTAGAGCGCAATCACCATCGTCCCGGCAGGGGATTCGACGAAGCCGACGTCATTGATTACCCCCCGATTCGAGCCGGTTTTGGAACCCCAGCGATAGGTTTTGGAGGTCGGCACATATCGGCCGATGCGGCGACCATTCTGTTGCTGGGTCAAGGTGGTGAGCATGGCCTGACAGGATGCAGGGGATGCAGCCTGGTCGTCGAGAATTGTTTTGACGACGGCAGTGTAGTCATTGGGTGTGGCCCAATTTTCCTGTTCCCCTTCAATCGCGAGGCGCCCGCGCATGGGACGTCCGAGAATGGAGGCGGTCATACCGAGTTCTCGCATTGTCGCGTTGATGCGATCCATTCCGGCTACTTCAATCAATATGTTGGTGGCGGTGTTGTCGCTGATGGACATCATCAAGTAGAGGAGATCTCCAAACGACAGTTGCAGCCCGGTATGCATGTATCGCAGCACACCACTGCCGGGGGATTTATCCACAGAGCGGACGATATATGTGTCGTCGAGCGCGAGTGTGCCGCGATCAATAGCTCTGTAGATCTCGATCATGATCGGGATTTTAACTGTGCTGGCCGCTGGAAACTGATGATCACCCCGCGAGGCCCAACGCTCTCCCTGAGGCGAAATCACACTGATGCCGATCGTGCCGGGCGATTCGTGCGTTTTCACCGCTTGTTCCAGCTTGCTCCAGTCTGTGGTCATGTGGCCTCTCAATCAACAATGGGCAAATGAACTGTTGCGCCGCGTTCGACGGAGCGGAATACGGCTTCGGTGAATTCCATGTATTTCACGCCTTGATAGAAGGTCGATTCGGCGGGTTTGCCGGTTTTGATCATGTCGATGAAATCTGCCTCAACCGTCCATTCGCGCATGTCGGATGCGGGGACATCCAATTCCTGCAATGCGCCATCGCTCGCTTTGGCGCCCAATATCCGCTGTTCGTCTAAAACGGGTGAGGTTTCGTAAATGAGTGTGCCGTCCGTGCCATAAATTTCAATGGATTCACCCGGCGCGTGATGCGCGGTGCCGGAGAAGAGATAGACCGCAGTTGCGCCGCTTTCCATTTGTGCCAAAATATTCACGGTGTCTGGACGATCTACTGGTCCCGTGCTGTCTTCTGTAGAGCGTTCGGTGACATAGGTTTCTGCGTGTGCGGATACGGATTTGGTATAGCCACACCAGCGGTGTACAAATTCTACCAGCATGCCCACGCTCATGGTGTTTAAGCCGGAGAAGCGACCGATTTGCCGCCAGTGTAGCGGCGTACTGGGATCAATACCTCCGGGCGTCATTGAGCGGATGACGATATTGCGAATATCACCAACATATCCTTCGGCGATCAACCGCTGCATAAACCAGTCGCCCTTTAATGCGTGCGGCGGCTGGCATATCTGGTGCGCGAGGTCTGATTCCATTGCTGTGGCATACATGATTTTTGCCTCGCGCAAATTCATTGCCATGCGCGCCTGCACAAACGCATGTTTGCCCGCATTGAGCGATTCGAGTACAAACTCGCAGTGTTTGTACGGCCAGGTGCCAATCATCACGGCATCGATGTCATCTCGCGCAATGAGCGCGTAAGGATCGGTCATCAAGTCGGGGCTCAATCCAAATTCAGCCGCTATTTTGCCGCCACTCTCTTCACTGCGGTTGCATATTGCCACGACCTCGGCATCGTCTATTTGAGCCAATCCCGGAAAGTGGCGGGTGCGGAAAATACCGCCCGCACCAATAATACCAATGCGAATATCTGCCATTACAACCTCCATTTTACGGCATGGTCAAATCTTCGTAACCCGTCAGGTGATATTCATATCCCAGATAGTCCAGTAAATTGCACAGGGCGCGGAATGCCACGCCAAAACCATCAATACCACTAAAGCCACCAAATTGTCCACCGCCCTTTACGTGGGGTTCCAGGTCGATAAATACACCCGGCACCCCCAGTTCCTGAAACTGACTTTGCAGGCGCGGCACGATTGTTTTAAAATCCCGCAAGACCATTTCATGTCCGGCATCGCCTTGATCGACGGGGATAAACCGCGTCAACCCTCTCTCTGTTGCGCGGTCCAGCATCGGCTGGTTGGCCGGTGCGTTAAATCCTTTAATGTGAATCCATCCCAATCCGGGCTTTGTTTTTTCATATTCGGCAAAAACGCTGTCCGGGCTGTGTCCCATGCTTTCCATATTGCCCACATCCATGATGATGCAGGTGTGGGGACTGTCGATCTTTTCGTGCAATGCGATTAGTGTTTCGCCATCTCCACCGATTAAATGCGATTCGACTTCAGAGCCGTAGATCAGGCCTTCGCTTGCACACAGAGCCACAATTTCTGAGAGTTGGTCTGCCGCTTGATTTAGATGCGGCCAGGGATCGGTCCCATGCGGATGGTAATAGCTAAAGCCGCGGATGAGTTTTGTGTCAAATGCATGGGCGAGTTCGATGGCGCGTTTGACATCTGTCTCCAGATATTCCTTAAACGGCACATAGCGATTGTCGGTCCCGTCATCCACGTCCAGCAATTTTACTTTTCCAAGTGGCGATCCAATGCTCGACACAGAAATACCAAATTCACCGTGCATTTTTTGGAGCTGTTTAATCTCCTGCGCGGTCAGTTCCATGGCGTTCTTTACCCCGTTGCCCATGTCGATAAACCGAATGGTGTAATAAGACAAGCCAAGCGCGCGCATCATGGTAAATTGCTCTTCGGCGCGCTTGCTCTCCGGCCCTTCGTCGGCAAAACCCGATAAAATCACCTCTGCCACAATAATACTCCTTTCTATGGATCAGGCCAAAGCACGGGAATCAATCGCGGTGTGCCAGTGCCCTGATCGCAAGCTGGCGTAATCTCAATTGATTGACTCTCCCTGAAATCCACGTTGGCCAATACAACGGCTGATAAAAAAGTACACGATCCGCCAGGGGCTATTTCAGAGGGTGTACATACATCTTCGCTCGTCCCCAACGGGGTGTCGTTTTCACCCAACACACGCACGCGCACCTTAAGGCCCGTGAGTTCCAGGCCCGATTGACTGTCAAGATTACCACTAATGCGGATAAAGCTCGATGGATTTTCAGGTGTACCCGCAGACTCGCCTATAATGGAGGGGTTGCCCAAGACGACTAAATCTTCGGGAACAAAAACCCGCGATCCGGCAGAGTCGTCTTTAGAACACCCGAAGAAAAAAAAGACGGACAAAAATCCAATGATGTATTTCATCGCTGTGCCCTCTGTTGTGTGATACGGCGCGTTTGACGCAACAATATACACGTCAAAACCGTATCGGGCAAGGGGGGTATTAGTAGTCAGTTGGCTACTGGCTACGTTCTTCAAAATCAAATGTTACCACATTCTGTACGTCTGATAGATTTGAACGCGGAGCAAATGACATGTTCAAGGAAATTCTCTGCACTTGTCCCGCCTCAAAACTGGTAAAGCGATGGGTTGCGCGGGCTATTTCTTCGCTGTCAGAGATCCGCAATTTCCAGGTCATGATAAATGGGCTGATTATCGGTACCGGTCCCGTATTGACGACTTCTGCCCGGATGTTGACTCCTACAATATCGCCAGTTGCATTGTGGATTGGCTCGCGGTGTACGTTGGCAATGGACATAAAATCTGAAAGAAGCTCGTTTTCAGGCGATACGGGGACGCCCCCACAGCCGAGCAAAAAGCACGCGATCAGCCATCTCATGGATTGTTCACTTTCCAAAATACGCTATGCCTATCAGGCCGACGAGCCAGCAATAATAGGCAAATTGTGCAAAATGTCCGCCACTGAGCAATCCCAGGAGCCAGCGAATGGCAAATACCCCGGATGCATAAGCGACAATAGCACCAATCAGCAGGGGCCATAGCGCGTTCATTTGCGGGGGGTGGGCGAGCAGGTTGCCAACTTCTAATGCGGTTGCGCCAAAAATGATGGGGATGGATAATAAAAAAGAAAATGTTGCGGCTTCTCGGCCGTCCAGCCCGCGCCACAGACCCATGCCAATGGTTGAACCCGATCTGGAGATTCCCGGTAATACGGCGAGTGCCTGTGCAAAGCCGATTAAAATGGCGTCTAAAAATGTAATTTTCACGCGGTCACCCCGCGCAAACCGCGTGCTCCACAAAATACAGCCGGTCGCGATTAAGAAGCCGCATACGGCGATTGGGCTGGCAAAAGTCTCTTTGAGGATGTCTTTGAACAAGATTCCCACGACGCCAGCGGGAATGGAGCCGATTATCAACAGGTAGATTGTGTGCCAGGATGCGCTATCGCGTCGCAAACAGCCGACGACTAAGTTGCTGATTCGCGTTCGCAATGCGGTTACTATAGCCAGCAATGTTCCAAAGTGTACGATCACTTCAAAGGTTATATTACCAGTTTGGATGCCCCAAGCTGCTTGTCCTAAAGCGAGATGACCAGAACTGCTTACGGGCAAAAATTCGGTTAGCCCTTGTAATAGCCCCAGGAGCATGGCTTCAAATGGTGTCAAGATATATCCTCAAGCTCTCTTACTGCCTTTTAACAACGCTTCTAATAATTCTATCACAGGTGCCATAGATGCATCGTTGCAGATTACAATATCGTAAGTGCGTAGATATGCAGCGCGATTTTCTTCTACCGCTTCGTTCAAAAATCCCACGCGGAGAACACAGTCCGCATCGGCGTTGTTCACCATCTGTGCATCTTCTATGGTGTCTCCCAGAAGGAGGACGTAGCTCCGTGGCGTGCTTGCACGGCGCGCTTTGTTAAAGCTGTGGATTACCGGCTCGCAAAATCCTGCCACTGCGCCATGTGTATCGAATATCAATTTGTTTGCCGTTATTGTCACATTTGCAGTGAGCAATGACCTGACTCTTAAGAATTTTGCAATGACATTGCCAATGCCTGCGGATAAAATTGATAGAGGTATCTCTCTGTCTGCCAATATTTTAAAAAGATCGATGGAACCATCGCGCAAGCGCATGAAATCACGGATAGCAATGTCTTCTATTATCTCCTCGGTAAGTCCGTAATTTTGCATCATCGCAAGTGCCGCCATCCACCAATCGCGCATGGCTTTTTGTTTTTCTCGGTGCGAGATTGTCTGCGATATTTCAATGGGGCGATACTGCGCATATAGACGATCCATTTCAACGCGATATGTTTCTCCCAAATAGGCTCCGTGTGCAATTACCGAATAGGAGGTCGCATCTTGCCCGTCTTCTGTTCGCGCTTTTGTCAATGTGCGGTCCCAATCGCTGACCACACACAGTTGCCCGGTTCCCGTATGGCTGTTCATTTGCGCGATTTTGCCCTGCAGGGTGTCCTGATCAGCAATTAATACATGGTCCATTGACAACCTTGATTTTTATAGTAAGATTCGAGACGGGGATGCCTCTCCTACGGGTTCGTCTATTCGTCTATTCGTTGATTCGCTGATTCGTCTATTCGTCAATCCGCTCGCTGATCTCACCGGTTTCTTTGTCTTTTACAATTCGCTTCAAGCGCCCATCGGGCATGCGTTCGGTTTTCAGGGTGACAAATGGTGCGTCTGTTTCGGTCGATGCGGTTTCCCGATCTACTTCACCGCCGCGCCATTCCATTTCTATTGGCTCCCATTGCTTTGTTTTTGCCGATTTGTAACACGCATCTATAATTGCATTGACAACATAGCCATCATATAGTGTTTCCATTGGTTCGCGTCCTTCATCCCAGGCGTTGAACATATCCACGAACATGTCCGAATATCCCAGTTCTGCGACTTCGTCACCCACGGGGAAGAGCCATCCAGTATCGCTTTCGGCTTTTTCCGCTACATACCCTCCTTGTCCCACAGCCGTGAACATGTCAAATCCCGTGCGCAACCAGTGGTTGAGCCAGATTGTTCCTTCTGTGCCTGCCACCTCATCCCGCAGGTCCATGCCGCCGCGAAATGCCCATCCGACTTCAAATTGGCCCATGGATCCATTTTCAAATTTGATTAATCCAATCCCGTGATCCTCTGCTTCAACTGGATGTACGAGCGTGTCGGACCAGCACATCGCTTCGACCGGGCGAATGCCTTTGCCGATGAAGTTGCGAATGATTTCGATGCAGTGACATCCCATATCGACAATCGCGCCGCCACCTGCTTTGTCTATGTCCCAGAACCAATCGCTGTGGGGACCGGGGTGTGTTTCGCGCGATCGCACCCATAAGATGCGACCCAATGCGCCGTTTTTCACGGATTCGAGGGCTTTTAGGGTTTTGGGAGGATATACCAGGTCTTCGAGATATCCGCCAAATACGCCCGCTTTTTCCACTGCTTCCAGAATTTGCCGGGCTTCCTCAGCGGTGCGTCCGAGGGGTTTGGTACAAAATACGGCTTTGCTGGCCTGTGCCGCGAGTTTTGCGGCTTCGAGGTGTAGATCATTGGGCAATCCGATTACCACGCCGTCGGTTTCCTCGTCTTCTATTGCGGTTTTGAGATCCGTTGTCCATCTGGGGATGTCCCATTCTTCCGCAAATGTCCTGGCTCGTTCTTCAGTCCGCGAATATACGACCTGTACGCGATCAATTCCCCGATGTCTGTGCAAGGTCATGGTGTAAAACATTCCGATCAGTCCGGTTCCCAACATGGTCAATTTATGTCCTTCAGCCATTTTAATCTCCTTGTTTTTTTGTATCCTATAGGATACATTTAATAAATGATAGAAATTCGTCAGACAAATGTTTACATCCAATGGTTTGACAAGTTACGTGATCGACACGCACAAGCACGTATTAATACCCGAATTCGGCGTCTCTCGTTGGGTAATTTTGGTGATGTAAAACCCGTTGGACAGGGTGTCTCAGAGTTGCGGATTAACTATGGTCCAGGCTACCGCGTGTATTTTGCGCAGCGAGGACAAACGCTGGTAATTCTACTCGCGGGTGGTGACAAACGAACACAAAATCAAGATATTAAAACAGCACAGAATTTAGCGCGTAATCTATGAGGAGGCAATCATGGAAAAAACAAAAACGTACCCCTGGAATGCGGCGACCCATCTGAAGACTAAAGAAGATATCGCCGCGTATCTCGAAGCCGTGCTCGAAGATGGCGATCCCACTTTAATCACTGCTGCTTTAGGCGATATCGCCTGTGCCAAAGGTATGACACAAATTGCTCGTGAAACCGGTCTCGGACGCGCAAGCCTCTATAAAGCATTGTCACCTGAAGGTAATCCGGGTTTTGCTACGGTGCTCAAGGTTATACACGCATTGGGCTTCCGGTTGCACGCGACCCCTATTTGATTACTTTTTAAAAAAATCATCAGTGGCCAGTTCATCCAAAACGAAATTTTCACAGCTTTTACCCAAATAACGCTGGCGGAATCACACCTTCATGCGCCAGTAGAAATTTTTTCTTATCCATCCCCCCAGCATATCCCGTTAGATGACCGGACGCGCCGATCACCCGGTGACACGGTACCACTATCGCCACGGGATTTTTGCCATTGGCCGCGCCCACGGCTTGCGATGCGTCCGCATTGCCCAATGCGCGGGCGAGGTCGCCATAGGTCCGCGTTTCTCCAAAGGGTATCTCCAGTAATAATTTCCACACGCGCTTCTGAAAATCCGTTCCGCGCAAGTCCAATGGCAAATCGAAAACTTTCAACGTCCCATCAAAATACATCGCGAGTTGTTCATCCACCGCATTTATGATTGGATGATTCTCTGTGCGAGGCAAATTTGTCTTCGCCTGTTCCGTTTGATCACTTTCAAAAGCAATTGCATGTACGCCATTATCTGAGGCCAATACGGTCAACGGGCCCAGCCGACTTGCCACATCTTTCCATACGGTCTCTCGCGGTAATTGCTTTAAGATTTGTAAATCTAACATAGCGACCTCTGTGGAGGTGAGATATATTCTTACTCTAATTATACAAAAAAACGGGACGTATGCTCAAAAGAACATACATCCCGTTAGGGGAGAAAGATGGACAGGTTTACTCAATCGGCTTAAAATAGTATTCCACGCCTCTCACTGTGCGGATCATTTCCTGTGCTGCACCCAGTTTTATGCGCATGCGACGAATGTGTGCATCGACCATCCGTCCATTGCCCAGATGGTTGTATCCCATCTCAAATCTCATTCCTTGAATCCCTTTGTGTTCCGTGTTATATTGAGCGGTCAAGTTGTAGGCCACACCCGTGTTTACCTCTTAACCATCTACATGATCTGCGGTGTCACTGACTACGATCCTATTAACCCAGAGTTCTGATTCACTGAGATCGACATAGTCATTCCAACTAATGCCATAACCGGCTGCATCTACGCGCACGTTTTTGAAGAATGCTTCGTCCTTTAATGGACGGAATGCGTCTTCTGTGATAAGCGGCGCGCAGTTATATATTTTCACCTTACCAGAGACAAAGGTTACTCTGAGCTTCAAGTTCGGTAGAGCGGTAACAGATTTTACTTTTGGATAGTTCGGCATTTGATTTACTCCAGATTTTTGTGGTTTTATAACGTAATTCTTGTGTAATGTCAATTGACGAAAAGCGATATTTGAAGATATAAGCTATAATCCATTCAAGATATTGAGAAAGGTTTGTAAATATGCCACTGGAAAACCTGCTGAAACTAATAGAAAAGCTCCAAAAACGTATTGACAGTCATAGCGATTCACTCAGACAAAGCGAAGCGTTGACCCGCTACGCACTGATTGATCCCCTGTTGCGTGAACTGGGTTGGGATACCGAAGACCCGGATGTGGTTGTGCCTGAGTACAGTTCGGGCGGAGGGCGAGTGGATTATGCGCTGCTCGCTGGCAGCAAGCCTGTGATGATGGTAGAGGCAAAGAGACTCGGCAGGTCACTAGGAGATGGGCTTAAGCAAGCCGTAAATTATGCCTTAGACGAGACAAACATTAAAGCCCGCTATTTTTCAGTAACAGATGGCGTGTGTTGGGCAATATACGATACCAATAAGCCCGCAAATGATATGCTGGCAGCGTCATTCGACCTGAACGAGAAGTCAGCAACTGAAGTATGCCTGAAGGTGTTGGCCTTGTGGAGACCCGCTATAATCTCAGAGCATATTAATGCTGGGCAAACTCCGATTGTCAGCTCGACTACTGAGCTAAACATAACTGAATCTCTGATTACTGAAGAAGCCACTGTTCAGTCGGAATCGACTAAAGGTCACTCTGACATACCTGTTATTGAAACATCTACTCCACAGGTTGATATGTTGGACAAACATGCTAAAGAGATCACAGAGCTGTATGATGAGATCAACGACAAAAAGCCAGAGGATATGAAAATTGTACATGCATTTGGTACTGAACTCAACAAGGTTGAGGCAGTCTTTGAAGGACCAGGCTGGAAAAAATTTGTTACTGATACTTGTGAAGTTGATTACAAGACAGCCACACGTTCTAGACGAATTGCCCGAATGTTGACTGTTGAGCAAGCAGTTGAAGAGGGATCAATCAACAAAGCCTATCTTAAATGCCGAGAAATTGACGCAAACAACAAACCAACGCCCATTAAAGATCACTCTGACACACCTGTTATTGAAACAGCTACTTCTGGCCCATACGTTATCCAAAAGTTGAAAAGTGGCACAATCAAGGTTAAAAAAGACGGAGAGATTATTTCTCCAACCAAACCAATACTCAGGGAACTTGCTGAAAAGGTTAATGTTGATCTATTTAATAGTAGAGGTAACACACGCAGTACTAGGCGGTTAGGTAGTGAAGTAATCAAAGCTATAAATAAAAATCGCTAAAGCGAGAGATAGGTAAGGGCGTCTTCAAAAGGTCAAGAGTGCTCAACGTGCCATTAAGCCTGTCGGCAAGGATCCAGCCCAATTCAAAGTTTATTGTCCTTGGCCAAGGCGGGCGACCACAGGGGTTTACAACGGGTCGCAGGTCAGACCCGTTCACTGAACGCCCCTACAACGGCGGACGACCACAAGGGATCGCCCCTACAATTCATAACTCTGACCCTACGGGTTTTATCCTGATCATCCTTTCATCCTGCTTATCCTGATGAACTGGTCTGGAAATCGGCCAGTTTTACACCGCTTCTGACAGTTTCCATGGCTCTTTCATCCGAAATACAAGCTGAAGCATCTCCCGCGCCGGATACGATAACATTTCGGTCTATTTTGTTGGGGCTGGTGACCATTGCGGTTGCGACGTGGTATATGAGCTATTTTGCGGGGAATCTGGTCAAGAGCTATTTGCCCGTGGCGGCTTTGATTCCCTTTGTGATGTGGGTGGGGATCAATGTGGGGCTGATTCATTTCGCGCCGCGATTTGCATTGTCCCGCATTGAGTTGCTCACGATTTTTTCGATGATGTGGATTGTCGGCAGTTTGCCAGCGGTGGGGTGGGGGTTTTATGCGGTGAGTCTGATTCCGTCGCCCGAGTTTTTCGCCTCTCCGGAAAATCGCTTGCGCGATGCGGTCATTCCCTTTTTGCCCCAGTGGTTTTTTTTGGACGCCAATATACCCGATGTGCGGGCGGTGTACACCGGGCGTCATCGCGGCGATCCCGTGCCGTGGTTGCTGTGGGTGCGGCCTTTTTTCTGGTGGTTTGTCGGCTGTATCAGTGCGGTGATGGCGGGATTTTTCGGTAGCGTGCTTTTTTTTAAGCAGTGGCAGGAAAAAGAGCGCCTGGTTTTTCCCATGTCCGAATTTCCCGTGGCTTTGATTGAGGGCGCAGATGAAGGCCGCGTGCCCGCTGTGTTGCGAGACAAAATTTTCTGGATCGGGTTCTGGTGTGTGGCCGGTGTGATTTGCTGGAATATTGTGGGTTATTTTCAACTGAATATGCCCCGGATTACGGTTTTTGATCACTATCTCACCAAAGCCGTGGATTTGGGTCCTTATTTTCCGGCTTATTATTTGCGCGTGCAGCCGCTGATTATGGGTTTGGCTTATCTCTGTCCGGCTGATATTTTGTTCAGCGTGTGGTTTTACAATGTGATTAATATTTTTAAGGTGGGGCTGCTGAATCGTACTGGTTTTACGGTGGGATTAGAGGGGCAGCCCGCCAAGGCCGGTGAGATTGCGATGCTCGAGATGCACGGCGCGCTGGCATGTCTGGTGTTGTGGTCGGTGTGGGTTGCGCGGAAGCACTTAAAGGAGACGGTTCAAAAAGCGCTGAACCGATCTCGCGCCGTTGACGATGGCGTGCCCGTTACGTATCGCACGGCCTGGGTTGGTCTGGGTTTGGCAACGGTTGGTGTCGGCGGCTGGATGATGTCTTCGGGAGTGGGGTTCTGGGCGATGGCGGGGCAACTCATTCTGATGTTTATGTGTTATTTTGGCATTGCGAAATACGCGGCCGCAACCGGATTTACCTATCTCAATCCCGCTGGTGGTAAAGGCGTGGCGCTGATTCACTCTGTGATTGGCACGTCGAGACTTTCGCCCACGTCGCAGTCGATGCTGATTTTGTTCAATCGGAATGTGTTTTTAGGAGCTTCAATCCGAACGACCTGTCTGGCTGCTATTCCGCATATTTTTCGCATGTTTGGCAATTCGCTGCGCCGGCATCCGTGGATATGGGGGATGGTTCCGCTGGCGTATTTGGTCGGGTATATGAGTGCGGGTGGTTTTTATTTGTTTCGGTGTTATGACGAAGGCGGGTTGAATGGGCTGCTGGTGTCGTGGCCTATGGATTCACTCATTTCGCGGGTGCCCTATATCGAGGGCAGTAAAATATCGGTTTTTGATACGCAAAAGCTCGGTGTGTGGTTGTTTGGTTTCGCAGAAGCAGGTGTTTTGACTTATTTGCGTTCGCAGTTTGCGTGGTGGCCTTTTCACCCGGTCGCCATTGCGTTTCCGCCCGGGCGATATGCGTTTTGTTTGTTGCTCGTGTGGCTGGTGAAGGTGGTTGTGTTGCGATTTGGGGGCGTGCAGCTTTACAGGCGGTCGCTGCCGTTCTGGTATGGCGCTATTGTCGGGTATCTGTTTGGCATTGCGCTGTCGAGTGTTGTGGATGCGATCTGGTTTCCAGATAGCAGACATTTTGTTCACGGTTGGTAAGGGGGAGTACAATTATGTCTGATGCAGAAATAAAAAAGTTATATGGGAGTGCGATAGTGAGTCCGTCGGAAGATGTGGTGGCCGGGTCCTGTGGCACATGGACGCTGACTTATACGGCAGGGGAAAAAGGGGTTGCAAGAGGAGGGACGATTCGGATTTATACGGATGCGGATTCAGACCGCGCAACGCCTCAGATGGATGATCCCAGGGGGGCAGATTATTTGATGGTTGACGCGCCGAGAGAAGCGCGTGTGGGTGCGCTGGTTCAGAGTATGATGTCGCTTTTGCTGACTGTAAATGGGCGCGCTTTGGCAGAGGGCGAGCAGGTTTCGGTGACTTATGGCGATACGACAGGCGGCGGACCGGGGTTTCGTTCGCAGACTTTTGCCGAGGCGCAGCACTTTTTCTGGGTGGCTGTCGATGCAGGAGATGGCGAGGCCGCGATATTGCCCGATCCGCCGTCTTTGCGCATTGTGGGAGGCGAGGCTGTGAAGCTGGTGATCAATGCGCCGTCTATTGTCGAATCTGGCAAATCGTTTCGCATTCAGGTCAAGGCCGAAGATGCCTGGGGAAATCCAGCGGTCTCATATCGCGGGGATGTGGCGCTCAACGGCAATGATGTGCGCGTGCCGCAAACTGTAAGTTTTGGCGATGCAGATGGGGGCGTGCGATGGATGGATGAATGTGTGGTAGAGCGCGGGGGAGTTCACCGTATCGATGCGGAAGATGGCACACTGGTTGCGCAGAGCAATCCGATTGCGTGCCGCAATGCAGCACCGCAATTCGCGCTGTATTGGGGAGACTCACACGGCGGTCAGGTGGCTATGGCGGAGAAGATTCCCGATTTTTTCAGGTATGCGCGAGATGTGGCAGCGATTCACTTTGCGGGGTATCAGCGCAATGATCACGTGTTGAGCAAACGCGATTGGGTGTTACAACAAGAGACGGAACGCGCGTATAATCAGCCGGGGCAATTTGTCGCTTTGCCGGGCTTTGAGTGGTCGGCACAAACCACGCGGGGTGGACATCACAATGTGTATTTTCGGCGGCACGATCAGCCCATCCGTCGGTCCGGGCATGAGGGATTGGATGATAAGTCGGATGAGGATACGGATTTGAGGCATATTACAGAGGTCTATGAAGCGTATCGCGGGACGGATACGGTGATTACGGCTCATGTGGGGGGGGAACATTCCGATTTGCAATACCACGATCCGTATTTGGAACCCGCTGTGGAAGTGACATCGGATCACGGGACATTTGAGTGGATTTTGCAGGAGACATTTGAGCGCAATTATCGCATGGGATTTTTCGGTGGGAGCGATAGCCACAACGGGCGACCGGGTGGGGATACGCCGGGTTTTCAGCACCGGCGTTATGCCAAGGCGGGATTGGCTGCTGTTTACGCGCCCGAGTTGACGATTGAGCGTGTTTTGGATGCGTACAAAGCGCGGCGTATTTACGCGACGACAGGTGCGCGAATTTTGTTGCATACTTCGTGCGAAGACCATTTGATGGGGGAGGAGTTCACAACGGGAAATACACCGCAAATCTCAGCTTTTGTGGCGGGTACTGCGCCGTATGAATCTGTGGAATTGTACCGCGGATTGGAACGGATTTACAGCCATCCGATTGAAGGGGCAAAAGACCGCAATCGCGTGCGTATTTTGTGGGAAGGCGCGAGTCGCAAGAGCAGTTATTCTGGCGTGATCTGGGAGGGGACACTGAGGGTGTCGGGGCGCGCAATTAATGGTGTTGAAAAAATTCGATTTGACAGTCCGCGTTCTCGCGTTTTTGATGTGACCGATGAGGGATTGCGCTGGTATTCTGTGGCGTGTGGGTATCGCAGTGGTCTTGTTCTGGACCTGCTTGGCGATGGCGATG